>JAYVUH010000179.1:0-2369 GCA_043788115.1 Burkholderiales bacterium | reverse complement strand
GTCGAGTACAAGACCAGCGATTTGATTGCCAAGGCTGCCAAGCGGATCAAGGAAAAAATGCCGGCCATTGAACGGCCAAAAGTGGCACTGACGCGCGCCGATATTTCTATTGGTGCATCAGGGGTGGAGGGGACGCAGACGGGATTTCGTACTCAGACGGTGGAAGCCAGGTACGTGATGCCTGATTTCGTGGGGCAAGTGCAAGCCAAGACAGGGCTGGCGAAGTCCACCGTGGCGCGCATTCTGCTCGAATCAGGGCGGCTCGGCGATGCAATCAATAACCCGCAGGCTTTCATCGGCCACGCTGCGGAAGCGGTCGGCGCGGTGAAGCGCGAGGTGCTGGTGGATGGCGTGGAGTATTTCAAGGTGGACGGTTTGGTCTACGAAATGCACCGCTTCGAGGGCGACGATTTGATGGATGTATTCGCGTCCAACGTGAAAGCCGTAGAGAAGCAGGAGAAAACGCTATTCTCGCACATCGTCATTGATTCCAACTCTACGCCGGAGCGCAACTTCGCCCAAGCCTGCGAGGACAACGACGACGTGCTTTTCTACATCAAGCTGCCACGCTGGTTTCAGATCGAAACGCCGGTGGGGCCGTACAACCCGGACTGGGCTGTAGCTTACCGGAACGACAAGGTGCTGTACTTCGTGGCCGAAACGAAGAAGACCGGCAACGGCGACCATGTTCGGCTTGATCTGTTGCGCCCAATCGAAGATTTGCGGATCGAGTGCGGCAAGCGGCACTTCAAAAACTTTGAAGAGGTGCGCTTCAAGGTGGTCAGTTCGCTGACGGAATTGGTGAGCTGAGATGCCACAAATGCTAAGCGCTTGTGAGGGGGTTGGCGCAGTGTGGGCATCGCGAAGTGGCGGGCGCTGTCTGTTCGTCATGCCTACGGAGGACGATTTCTCTGTGATCTCCAAAATAGTGAAGCCAGTGGCATGACGGCTTTGCGCTGCACGCAAAAACTGCTGACGGCGATGAAGATGAAACCCGCCGCACCGCCTTCACCCGGCAGCAATGTCTTGGGCGACTGGTCGCTGAATCTGCTGCATGTGCGCCCAAGCAAGCTGGTGCTGGCGGTGAGCGAGCATCACCGCTTTGCCCTGGTGCTGGAGGCCGCGCCTTATGCCACGTTGCCACAGCGTTTGGTGGCGGCGTTGTTTGCGCAACTGCTTACCATTGGCATTCCGCCCGCTGTGGCACGGCGCGAGTGCGATGCCATGCAGCCACTGACTATTACGGCAACGACTCCCTATCCCAATCGCTTGAGCCTTCAGGCGAATCTGAAGGATTACGCCTGGCAGGTGGAGTTAATGTGGGAAGAGCGCGGCAAGTCGCTTGCCGAAATTAACGCACGCTTGGCCGGCCATATTGCCGGCATCAATAATAAATTGCAGTTTCCAAAGACACTGGTGCTTGCCGCCCTCACCGAGTCGTGCGATATTGCCGATGTGGAGCGGGCTTGCCAGCGATAGTCGACATTAATCGCGGGCAAGCCCGCTCTTACGAAGTTGACATGAACCGTTCCCGGATATTGCAGTTGCTGACTGAGCACAAGCAGTTATTAGCTCACCGTTTCGGCGTTGTGCGCCTGGCTCTGTTCGGATCTGTCGCGCGCGATGCAGCGAAGGAAGGCAGCGACGTGGATATTCTGGTCGCGTTCGATGGGCCTGCTACTTCTGAACGTTATTTCGGGGTGCAGTTCTATCTGGAGGATTTGTTCGGTTGCCCGGTTGATCTGGTGACTGAGAGAGCGCTTCGTCCCGAGTTGCGTCCATTCATTGAGAAGGAGGCGGTGCATGTCTGATACTCCAGCGCGCGAGTGGCGATTCTATCTGGATGACATGATCAGCTTTGCCGAGAAGGTCATTGCCTATACCGACGGACTCAACCAAGCGGGCTTTGTCGCAAGCGGACTGAATTACGATGCGACGAGCGCAATCTGGAATTGATTGGCGAAGCGGCCACGAATATCCCTGATGGAATTCGCCGGGAGCATCCACAGATTCCGTGCGCATGGTGGTTGCCACACGGAATAAACTGATTCATGGTTACTTGGGCATAGATAACGATACGCTGTGGAGCATTATCCGAAACGATGTTCCGGCATTGCTGGTGCTGTTGCAGAAGATGAAAACGGAA
Source organism: Burkholderiales bacterium (assembly GCA_043788115.1). Taxonomy (GTDB): domain Bacteria; phylum Pseudomonadota; class Gammaproteobacteria; order Burkholderiales; family Usitatibacteraceae; genus UKL13-2. The sequence goes on along the minus strand of JAYVUH010000179.1, from coordinate 223 downwards.
TAGGTATCGCAGGGCCGGCTTCACCCGCCGGGAACAGAATTACACCCCCTGCTTCAAACTCGCCTCAATAAAATCATCCAGCCCGCCGTCAAGCACGCCCTGGGTATTGCCGATTTCAACGCCAGTGCGCAGGTCTTTGATGCGCGACTGATCCAGCACGTAGGAACGGATCTGGTGTCCCCAGCCGATGTCGGTCTTGGAATCTTCCATCGCCTGCTTTTCG
>JAYVUH010000178.1:0-2557 GCA_043788115.1 Burkholderiales bacterium | reverse complement strand
TTCGAGTACCAATATTTTTTGCATCATATCCGCCACGAGGAAGGCAATATGTCACGCGTGGCTGAGAAAGTCGGTCTCGAGCGCACGCATCTCTACCGCAAGCTTAAGCAGCTGGGAATTCGCCCCTCAGGTAAAACTGATTAAAACAGCGCAACGTCACGGCCGATCAGCCGTTACTCTGCTAGCTGTCCGATTCGAACCACGGTGAGTCCGGGTTTGACGTGGATTAGCGTCGGCATGATCAACACGCAATTGTCGTATGGTGTCAGCACCGGTTCGCCGCCATCATAGGCAATCACGTCACCGCGTCGCGGAATAATGTCCAGCCCTCTAGTGCCGCCTAGGAAGCGATAGTCCGCGCTCTTGGCGATCAGGGCTTCGGTGACACGTACCACTTTCGGAACTGGCAACGCAGTGGCATCAATTTCCGCCTCCGCCATTGTGCGATCCACGCAGCCGGTTTTTCGCAGAAACCGCCAGACGGTTTGCCAGGCAACGAATTCTGCCGCCCGTTCCCAATGTTGGCCGCATTCGACCAGTAACGCATTTTTTGCCGAGGCCGGGTCTCCAAAACCGCCGTAATCCCGCATACGTGTGCCGTTCGTGTGGCCTTTGTCGCTGACGATGAATTCTGGAATGCCGACAGATTTGGCGAACTCAATGCCTTTGTCCAACGGACCGCAGATCATGACAGGGCCATGCGGGTCGTGCATCGAGTGGATATCCAGAAGTAGATCAACTTCGTCAATCACCGGGCGCATCGCGCGCGCGCGCGCAAGCTCCGTTGAGTTTCTCCCGCTGTCCAATACCGCTGGAGTCCAAACTCGGTTGAAGTCCTCGTCGACGTAACGATTGGCGTGCGGATGCGACGGATCCCAGCAATGATAGGCATCGACATTTGCAAACGACAGCGACAACTTACCGCGGATCGGCCGGACATCCATTTTGAAAAGTCGATCAGCCGCGATTGCGCCGCAAATTTCGTTGCCGTGCGTGATGGCGTTCACCATAACGTGGGGGCCCGGCATACCGGAATCAAACGTGGTGATGTAATCAACGCCGCGATTACCCGCCTTGTATGGAGAAATATCGGGCGGCGTTAGTTCGACCTGATAAGGCGACACGCCTGGCGCTGGTTTAGTGGTCATGTTTGTGTCCGTGATCTTTGCCGTCGGGTGCGTCACGCTTGTGGCCATGATCGTGATGATGGTGATCGTGTCCGCAGTCGTGGTGGTGGTGACCCGGCATGTTGTCGTGCGCGTACGTCGCAATCTCCTCGATCAAACGAGTGATGTCTTGCCGCAGCTTGTCGAAATTTGCGTTCGGTTCGCGTGTTTCCTCGTTCATGTACAAACGGCGATTCACTTCAATCTGAATCGAGTGCTTGTTTTGCGCCGGATCGGAATACGCGCGGACCAATTCAACGCCTTTGTAGGGGTCATTGATGCGGACGTCGTAACCCATTTCTTTGAGTACCACCGCGATGAAGGTGGTGAACGCAGGCGAGCAGGTTGTTCCATCGCGGTCACCCAACACGAAATCTGCTCTTGCCACGCCCGGCCCCTCTTCTGAAATGACCGAGGACGTCGCAGGCATTGAGTGGCAGTTGATATGCCACACTGCACCGTAGTGTTTGTGCGCGCTATTGATGGCATCACGAACCGCCTTGTGATACGGCGCGTAGCACCTGGCGATGCGCGACTGCACTTCGGCCACAGTGAGTTGACGGGAATAAATCGGTTCGCCGGTGTCGAGCAGTCGCCACACGAGGCCAATCCCCTTTTCCGTTTTTCGCGACACATTGATCGGCCCTGGCCACGGGCTGTCGAGCAACGCTGCGTCAATATCGAGCAGCGAGCGATTGGCGTCGATGTAGCTACGTGGAAAATTCGCGGCAAGCAGCGTGGCCCCCAGCTCGGGGGCTGCCGCATAGAGCGCGTCTACGTGCGTGTCTTCCGCACGTCGCAGCGTGAACGGATCGACAACATGGCCAAAATCGGCCGGGTAACGCGTTCCGCTATGCGGTGAATCGAATACCACCGGCACTTCATGGTCATGCGCGGTGGTCGGGGCAAGTCGCGAGTAGGCTAGGCTGGGTTGGATCACGTTTGACATATCAAGAGCTCGGCGTGGATGAATGCGTTTGATCATGCAGATGACAGGCGACATTACGCAATGGCGCAATCTGCCTGAGTGGGGGCACCACCGACTGGCAGCGCCTGTCGGAAACAGAGGAAGCATGCGGGCAGCGCGGGTGAAAGTGGCAACCGCTCGGCGGGTTGAGCGGCGATGGAATTTCGCCAGTGACCGCAACAAAGTCTTTCTTTCGCACGTGCAACGAGGGAACTTCTTTGAGTAATGCTTGCGTGTAAGGATGCTGGGGGTTGGCAAATATCTCTGCCGTGGGGCCTTCTTCAACCACACGTCCGAGATACATCACGACTACGCGATCTGAGAGGTGGTTGACGACGCCGAGATCGTGGCTGATAAAGAGATAGGTCAGGTCGAGTTCTTCGCGGAGTTCAATGAACAGATTCAACACCTGCGCCTGAATGGA
>JAYVUH010000177.1:0-5332 GCA_043788115.1 Burkholderiales bacterium | reverse complement strand
GGTTTCACGTCACGATGACGACTTCGAGCAGTTGGAGTTCTCGGGGGATCGCTTTCGCTGGTCGAGCCGCCACGGAACGCGGGTGTCAAAAATGCAAGGTAACGTCGCCTGGCTCTCGATGGAATGGAAGTCGGTGCGTGGTAATCGGCTACTGCGACTCCGATACGCCGGCAAAGAAGTTTATGCATGCAATGGGGTTGCCGATGGGGAGGAAAGGCGATTGCAGGCTGGATTGGCTAGGGTATACCCCACAGCACCATCTTTGCGGGCGGCAGTTTTTTCAGCATAGTTGTGACAGGCTTGCGGTCAATTGGCCTTGGTACGGCAAAACTAATAATTCAGGTTGGAAATGATGAAATTCACGAAAGCAACATTCCCCCTAAACGGGGCTGCAGGTTGGCTCAGGTACGTAATTGTCGGTATCGCGGTGCTGTTGAGTCCCGCCATGGCGCTGGCCTCGTACGACGTCAATATTGCGCAGCCAGCATCACCGATTTCTTCGCAGATTTACGGGTTACACATGTACATCCTGTATTTCTGTGCGGTCATCTTCGTGGTCGTCTTTGCGATGATGTTTTATTCGATTTTCAAATTCCGCCACTCGAAGGGTGCCAAGCCTGACGTGAATTTTCACGAGAGCACGTTGATCGAGATTATCTGGACGATCATCCCATTTTTCATTCTGTTGTTCATGGCGATTCCGGCGACCAAGACGGTGCTCGATATGAAGGACACCACCAATCCAGATTTAACGATCAAGGCGACCGGATACCAGTGGGGTTGGCGATACGACTACGCCGCCGAAGATTTGGGCTTCTACTCAAATCTCGCCACGCCGTGGAGTCAAATTGGACAGCCCGGCGAGCCTGCGACTGAAGAGAAGGGTAAGGACTACCTGCTCGAGGTCGACCACCCGTTGGTGGTGCCGGTCGGAAAGCGCGTGCGGCTGCTCATAACATCCAACGATGTGATCCACGGCTGGTACGTGCCGCAACTTGGTATCAATCAATACGGTATTCCCGGTTTTATCAAGGATGCGTGGTTCACAGCCGACAGGGTTGGCACCTTCAAAGGGCAATGCAGCCAGATCTGCGGAAAACTGCATGGCTACATGCCGATTACGGTCGTCGTCAAATCAGAAGCTGACTATGCCAAGTGGGTGGAGGACTCAAAGGCAAAATGGGGCAACAAATCCACGCCGGTAGCCGCGGCTGCAGGAGGTGTCGCACCAGAGCCGGAGTCCAAGGAGCCGCTGTTGCTGGCGGATTTGAAGTTGCGCGGTGAAAAGGTTTATGCCGCCAACTGTGTTGCTTGCCACCAAGCGACCGGCAAGGGCATGCCACCCGCCTTCCCGGCGCTGTCGGGTTCCAAAGTGGTGTTGGGTCCGGTTGATGGGCAGATTAATCTCTTGCTGAACGGCAAAGCGGGTACAGCGATGGCCTCGTTTGCGCGTCTTTCGGATTTGGAGATTGCCGCGGTGATGACCTACACCAAGAATTCTTGGGACAACAACGTCGGCAAGGCTGTTCAGCCGGCTGACATCAAAGCCAAGCGCAAAGCATAGGGCGCGCAGGCAAGGATATTTAGTCGTTTTTTTAGTTGGGCGCTCGTATCGTCGGGCGCCGGAAACAGTAGAGATTTAGGAGAGCAATATGGCGTCTGCAACCACACACGATCACGCACACGATCACGATCATCATGGCCCGGGTCCGTGGACGCGCATATTCACCACGACTAACCACAAGGACATCGGCTCGATGTATCTGTGGTTTTCCCTGGTGATGTTTTTTGTCGGTGGCGCGATGGCATTGTTGATCCGGGCGGAGCTGTTTCAGCCCGGCCTGCAGGTGGTGCAACCGGAAGTCTTCAACTCGCTGACAACTGTACACGCGCTGGTGATGATCTTCGGCGCTGTCATGCCGGCGTTTGTTGGTTTTGCCAATTGGCTGATACCGCTACAGATCGGCACGGCAGACATGGCGTTTCCACGTCTCAACAACTGGTCGTTTTGGCTGTTGATTCCGGCGACGGTTTTGCTGATGGGGTCTTTCTTCGTGCCGGGCGGCGCTGCCTCTTCAGGTTGGACGCTATACCCGCCACTTTCGACCCAAGGTGGTATTGGTGTCGACATGACGATCCTAGCGATTCACATTTTGGGTGCGTCGTCGATCATGGGTTCGATCAACATCATCACCACCATCTTGAACCTGCGTGCGCCTGGCATGACGCTGATGCGGATGCCTATGTTTGTCTGGACATGGCTAATCACAGCCTACTTGATCATTGCAGTGATGCCGGTGCTTGCTGGTTGTATCACCATGTTGCTCACCGACCGTCATTTCGGCACGTCGTTCTTCAACGCTGCCGGCGGCGGTGATCCGACAATGTTCATGCATATTTTCTGGTTCTTTGGACACCCCGAGGTGTATATCCTGATTTTGCCAGCGTTCGGCATCATGTCGCAGATCATCCCGACGTTCGCGCGCAAGCCGCTGTTCGGTTACGCGTCGATGGTTTATGCGACAGCGTCAATTGCCATCTTGTCGTTTATCGTTTGGGGGCACCACATGTTCACCGTCGGCATGCCGGCGGCCGGACAGTTGTTCTTCATGTACGCAACTATGTTGATCGCCGTACCTACCGGCGTCAAAATATTTAACTGGATCGCGACCATGTGGCGCGGGTCAATCAGCTTTGAAACGCCGATGCTGTTTGCAATCGGTTTCTTGTGTATGTTCACATTGGGTGGTTTCTCCGGCTTGGTACTTGCAATTGTGCCGGTCGATATCACGCTGCACAACACTTACTACGTGGTGGCGCACTTTCACTACGTGTTGTTCCCTGGCGCAATCTGGGCACTGATGGCGGGCGTCTATTTCTGGCTGCCGAAGTGGACCGGCCGGATGTACAACGAAACGCTCGGCAAGTGGCATTTCTGGTTGTCGGCGATCGCGTTCAACGTCACCTTCTTTCCACAGCATTTCCTCGGTCTGGCAGGCATGCCGCGCCGCATCCCGGACTACGCGCTGCAATTTGCCGAGTGGAATATGATTTCTACCATCGGTGCGTTTGCACTTGGTTTTGGCCAGTTGCTGTTCGTCTACAACGTGATTTCAACGATTCGTTCCGGCGAAAAAGCGAAAGAGCGCCAGTGGGAATCGGCGGACTCGCTGGAATGGACACATCTGCCGTCGCCAGTGCCGTACCACACGTTTGAAACGGTTCCCGACCTACGCAGCGCTAAAGCGGCGCACTAGAAAAATTGGGGCGGCGGGCATGCAAAGCGACACCAAGAAGGTTGCGGTCGACGAGGCTGGCGGGAGGAGAAAATACATCACTCTCGCGGCGTTGCTGTTTTTTGTCGCCGCGGTTTTTGTCGCGACTGTTTTGAAGTTCGCAAAGGTGTTCTAGTGGCGCACGTGATCGACCCGATTGACTTGGATGAGCCGCTGACGGAGGCGGAACGGAAACGTAACAGCCAGTTGACGCTGAAAAAGCTGCTGCTCATCATTCCGGTGATGCTGTTGTTTTGCGCGTCGCTGGTGCCACTGTATCGGCAGATTTGTGAAGTGTTAGGGGTGACGGCAACACGGACGATCTCGCAGAATACGCAGGTCGATACGTCGAGATTGGTGAAGGTGGATTTCGACGCGTCGCTGAATCAAAGTTTTGCATGGCGGTTTGAGCCGATTGAGCGCCACGTTGACGTCCACCCTGGCGCCATCGTCACCATCAATTACCGTGTGACCAACACCATGGATCATCCGACCACGGGCAGGGCGGTGCCGAGTTTTGGTCCGGCCGAGGGCGGCCTGTATTTTAACAAGATCGAGTGTTTTTGCTTTTCGAATCAGACTCTCCAAGCGGGAGAGACGCGCGATATGCCGGTTACGTTCTTCATTGATCCGAAGATGCCAACGAAATTGGGCGCGTTGACATTGTCCTATACGTTTTTTGATGTAACCGATAGCCTCAAGAAAAGCTGAACGGTCGTTGCCAACGATGTGGGACACCCTTAAAGCCGTTTTATGGGCGTTTCTCGGCATTCGCAGCAGCGGTGGCTACGACGAAGATCGAAAGAAACTGAAAGTGCAGCATGTCATTATTGTGGGCGTGGTTTGTGCGCTCGTGTTTGTTGTAACGCTATTCACGCTGGTGAAAGTCATCACCGCAAAATAGCTGTTGGCATTGTTATCAGGAGAAAAATGTGAGCGCGACTACTGGTGGTTACTATTTTGCCCCGCCGTCCAAATGGCCGGTTGTCGGGTCGATCGCCCTGCTGTTCCTCGGAGCAGGCACGTCGTTGTGGGTAAACCAAATACAACCGTATGGCGGTGTACTTCAGTTGATCGGTTTCGCGATCTTGGTTTACATGATGTTCGGCTGGTTTGGCATTGTGATCCACGAGAGTGAATCCGGCATGTACAACAAGCAAGTCGATGCTTCGTTTCGCTGGAGTATGGGTTGGTTCATCTTCTCCGAGGTGATGTTTTTTGCCGCTTTTTTTGGCGCACTCTATTACGCGCGTGTATTTTCAGTACCGTGGCTGGCGGATTTTGACAACGCGTTCCTTTGGCAGGGTTACGACGCGAAGTGGCCGACTCTCGGCCCCTACTTCGAGCAAAACGCCGCACTCGCTTTCCGGACGATGGGTGCGTGGGGGATTCCTGCGCTCAATACCGCGCTGCTGCTGGCATCGGGGGTGACGGTGACGTACGCGCACCACGCATTAATCGCCAACAACCGTCGGGGACTCATCTGGGGCCTAGTGGCGACTGTAGGCTTGGGTGTTCTCTTCCTCAGCTTCCAGGTCTACGAGTACGTTCACGCTTACCAAGACCTCAACTTGAAGCTCACGTCCGGCGTCTTCGGATCAACCTTTTTCATGCTCACGGGTTTTCACGGCTTTCACGTGACGCTGGGCGCGATTATGTTGACGGTCATTCTGTTTCGCTGCATGAAGGGTCATTTCAAACCAGAAAGCCACTTCGGTTTTGAGGCGGTGGCTTGGTACTGGCACTTTGTCGACGTTGTGTGGCTGGGCTTATTCATCTTCGTCTACGTGTTGGTGTAAGACCGCGACAATGGCTGCAAAAAAGCCGCCAGCAATTGCTGGCGGCTTTTTTTTCAGCAAGTGATCCTGTCGCCATTTCGCTGAGCCGGATGGGCGGATGCATCGCTAACTTCGTGGGAACCAGCCGAAAAGGAATCCACCGATCGCGAGCAGAAACGCGGCGATGGAAAACGCCACGCGGAATTTCAACGCGTTCACCATGCGATTGGGGTTACCGCGATTGCGATACATGAAATACAGGCCGGAGAAGAGGCTCAC
>JAYVUH010000176.1:0-4572 GCA_043788115.1 Burkholderiales bacterium | reverse complement strand
GGCGATGTAGGTCGATGTCGGCCAATCGTAAACCTGCCCGGTCACACCCTTGACGTTCTGCCACAGCGGATTGTCGGCACCCAGATTGGAATAGAGCTTCTGGAACACGGCCGGGTCTTTGGCAAAGCCCATCACGGCGGCGACTTCGTGGCTGGTCGGCCAGATGTCTTTCAAAAACACCGGGCCGTCGGTGCCCATACCAACTGGCTCTGTTTCCAGATCCTTTAGCACCGTGCCAGCGATGGCATAGGCCACCACCAATGGCGGCGAGGCGAGGAAGTTGGCGCGGATATTGGCGTGAATGCGCGCCTCAAAATTACGGTTGCCCGAAAGCACCGCAGCCGCGATGATATCGTTGCCGACGATTGATTCGTTGAACGCCGGCGTCAAATCCCCCGAGTTACCGATACAGGTGGTGCAGCCGTAGCCGGCCAGGTAAAAGCCAAGCTGTTCTAAGTACGTTAGTAGACCCGCTTTAGTCAGGTAATCGGTGACCACGCGCGAGCCCGGCGCGAGCGAGGTCTTGATGTGCGGCGCGACTTTCAAGCCCTTTTCAACGGCCTTCTTGGCGAGCAGGCCTGCGGCAAGCAACACGCCGGGGTTCGACGTGTTGGTGCAACTGGTGATCGCCGCGATCAACACATCACCCGATCCGATTTCAATGCCGTCAGCGGTCGGGAAGCGCTTGTTCAGATCGTCGGCCGCTTTGGAGAAGCCATTCTCTGCCGGGGGCTTGGAAAAGAGCGAGGTGAACTGCGCCTTCATGTTGCCGAGTTCGATTCTGTCCTGCGGGCGCTTCGGTCCTGCCAATGATGTGCGCACCGAGTCGAGGTCGAGCGAAAGCGCGGTCGAGTAGTGGCAATCGCCCTCCATCGGAATGCCATACAGGCCTTGCGCCTGGAAGTAGCTTTTGAAGGCGTCAATTTCATCGGTGCTACGACCGGTCGAGGTCAGATACTCAACGGTGACATCATCGACAGGGAAGAAGCCCATGGTTGCACCGTATTCGGGTGCCATGTTGGCGATGGTCGCGCGATCGGGCAACGCCAGCGTGGCGGTTCCTGCGCCGTAGAACTCGACGAATTTGCCGACCACCTTGGCCTTGCGCAACATCTCCGTGACGACCAGTACCAGATCGGTGGCGGTCACACCCTCGCGTAGCTTGCCGGTGAGATTGACGCCGACCACGTCGGGTGTCAGGAAATAAACCGGTTGACCGAGCATGCCCGCCTCCGCCTCGATGCCGCCGACGCCCCAGCCAACCACACCGATACCGTTGATCATGGTGGTGTGGCTATCGGTGCCGACCAAGGTGTCTGGGTAATAAAGCCGACTTTGCTCAGTTTCCTTGACATGAACACCTCGTGCCAAGTACTCAAGGTTGACCTGATGCACGATACCGATGCCCGGTGGCACGACCTTGAACGTATCAAACGCCTGCATGCCCCACTTCATGAACTGGTAGCGCTCTTCGTTGCGCTGGAATTCGAGCTTCATGTTGATGTCGAGCGAATCCTTGCTGCCGTAGCTATCAACTTGCACTGAGTGGTCAACGACCAGATCAACCGGCACTAGCGGCTCGATCATTTTCGGGTTCTTGCCCATCTTGCTCACTACACCGCGCATCGCGGCCAAATCGGCCAGCAGCGGGATGCCGGTGAAATCTTGCAGCACCACGCGCGCGACGATGAACGGGATCTCGTTGTCGCGCTTGTCATTGGCGCCCCAGCTGGCGAGCTGTTTCACATGTTCTTCCGAAACCTTCTTGCCATCGACGTTGCGCAACACGGCTTCGAGCACGATGCGGATCGACACCGGTAGCTTGGCGACGTTCGGAAACGTTTTCGCAAGTTCTGGCAGCGAGTAGTACTGGCCGGTCTTGCCAGTGGCGAGCGTGAAAGATTGGAGGGTATTGAACGTGTTGTGGGGCATGTTAATTCCTTGATTAATCGTCGCGAAGCGACCGTTGTTCCAAATGTCCACCAGGCAGATGGTCAAGATCTGCCAAGTCCTTGTTGCGGCCGGTGGCGCGCTTGTTCGTCTTCAAATCTTCAAGCGAAATCATATTCACTTCTAGGTCGTCCAGCTGTGCGCGAAGCATATTTGCCTGCGCCGCTTTACACTCGAGCCCAGTTGCGAAGTTGGTGAGTTCAAGTCTGAGCGGCGGTACGCCCATCCGAATTCCCGTACCGGGCTCGGCGAGCGAATCCTCGCTGATTTGGTCGAGCGGAAAGTCAAAATCTGACATCGCTCGATAAGCACGCCGCGCGTTTTCGCTCGTCGCGCGCACCCAAACGCCAAAATCTGCGGTTGCACGCGGATAGCCGTGGAACGCGACCGCATAGCCGCCTAAGACCATGTACTCAACGCTGTGGCGCTCTAAACAACTCAACAACTTTTTGAATGGGATCGGTAGGGTCGTAGCCATAAATCACCTGTCGGTTAAGTTCTTGGGCTGCCATGCGCTGGGTGACCGATTGCGAAAGCCAATAGTTGACGTCTTCGTCGTCATCTTCGACGCGAAATTTTTTAAACCTCGTTTTGTCTATGGTGGACATGTCCATGGGGTAGCTTTCATGCGGCGGGATTGATTATTTTGAGGCCTTTGAAGTAATCGCGGAAAAAACCGTTGTCACGTGTGATGAGCGCATCTGCTTGAAACCGAGCGTGCGCACCGATCAGGAAATCCGCCGCAACGCGGCTGCGGGAACCTTTGTTTGCACCGTACTCATGCATGCTTTTTGCCGCGGCAAGCGAGCTGTCGAGCGAAATCTCGCTGTACTGAATGCCTGCGTCGGTGAAGAAAGCGGGTATCAATTTTGCATCCGGAAAATAGCGCCCAAGCTCGGCTACCACAGGCGCACACACGCAAACAACGCCCCGTTGATGCGCGTCAGATAAGGCTTGCAGCGAAGCGCCGGCAAATGCGGAACCTTTCACGATGTCGAACAAAACCGACGAATCAACCGCAGAGATCATTTCTTGCGCCGCGCTTTCAATGTCTTTACCGCCTCATCGTGCGGTAGATTGGCGATGCGCTTGTCCTCCGCGCTACCCGTCCACGGAAACGGACGACCGCGAAGCTCTTCCATGATTTCGTCAGTCGTTTTGTTCTTGTCTTCAGCACTTAATTTGAACTTCCCGACCCACTTCTCTAGGCTCGTCGATACGCGCTTGGTGAGCAACAATTGCCCTTCACGAATTTCAATGCTGAGCTTGGTGCCGGGGGTCAATCCCAGTGCATCACGTGCTTTTTTGGGGAGGGTGATTTGACCGCGTTCGGCGACGGTGGCATCCATGGCGTAATCCCAAATTTGGCTGAAAAGACCCAATTATTATGCGCCCTGAGTCGTTCTGACGCAAGAAGTATGTATTAAAATTACATACTATTTTCAGCGGATTCTTAAGTGATATCGGAAAAGTCGGCTCTGGGCGGGGAGTTCAGGCCAAAAATGGCTGAAATATCCCGCCAATAAAGGGGTGTTGTGAAGTACGATGGCTTAGATATCCCGCCAATATTGGGGTTTTGTGAAATGTGCGGCGTACGGTGCAAGTATGCCGACTGGGGGCACTTCTCCCTTTGAAAAAGGGAGATTGAGAGGGATTTGCAGTAGTTGCAATTCGATGATGATCAAAAATCCTCCTCAATCCTCCTTTAGAAAAGGGGGAAGTAGCTGCCGGTCACATCGCACGCGTCAAGCGCGTTGAATCCAACGAGTCGATAGACATCGACTTGGCTTCCAATGCTGCGTTTACCCAGTGCAAGCGCTGAAGTGCAAACAGCGAATCCGCTCGCGTACTTGGTCGAGTACCTTTTTCGATTGCAGCGGGGGGAGCTGGTTGATAGACTGGATTGGCTTAGGCTTAGCCACCTGCTTTGGAGCAGAACCATGACTGCCGGAAAACGTGAAAGTATTAATGCTGTACATAAATACAGTATTCCGCGCGAATCGATTGATTGCAAGCGTTTTTTTCGCGTTTCTACCGGAATGATAGGGAGACAGCGTGGAATGGTAGGGAGACTCTGTGCTCCCTACATTTAGTTGGGCGTCACCAATCGAATGCGCTCCGCTATGACCGCAAATCCATCTCCAGCGCCAAAGCACCACGAATACGCCACGCGCTCGGCGCGCGAATGCCACTTCGCCCTACAGGAGTGGGCCAAAGATGCACGCCTCTATAGCGAGGCCATCTTTCGACTTGCCAAGCAGGTATCTGAATCGACCGAACCATTCGCAATCAGCGACGCCGCATGGAATCTTGGAACGCCTGACAAGTATCAATTCCAGCGAGGCGAACTTCAGAAGCGGCTCAAGCAGTTGCCGCAGAAGAGCTGGCAAAGTCAATTCGTGTTACTTGAGAGCATTTGGGAGATTTACCTTGAAATGCTCTACGTCGAACTTTCCGAGGTGTTCCCGGAAGCCTTGGAAGATCTGTGCAAGCAATCTCCGCCTGACTTCTTGCTGCAATCACTCTTCGTGTCTCGGCCGTTGTCGCTCGATGAACTTCGAACGCGGACTGCTGAGTGGCTCGCATCCAACTTGACAAGAAAGTCATGGCCGGAACAATGGG
>JAYVUH010000175.1:0-2123 GCA_043788115.1 Burkholderiales bacterium | reverse complement strand
CTTCATCGCCAGCGCGCTTCGACTGCTTATAGCCCACCGCATAACCCAACGAGAGTGTCATTTCATTCCAGTGCAATACGCTGAATCGCATGTCGAACTGCGTGCCAAGACTCTGAAAGCGCCGTCGGATGGCTGACTGATTCGGGTCTGTCCACAGCGTCGAGGCAAATATCGATTGACGCAGCCAGGTCGCGTGAAAGCCCGGCGTACCGAGCGAGCCGAACGAGACTGGCGGGAGGTTCAGCTCGACCATCTGGCGCGCAAAGCTATGTCCCTTGATCTCGTTGAGCCCGAAGCCCGGCATTGCATAGAAGTCGCGATAGCGTTTGATTGATCCACCGTCGACGTAGTTGTTGCCGAATCCGCCAAAAAAGAAATTGGCGGCAGAGATGGCGCGATCGCCGCTCGCGGCCCCTCCCACGGTTCTGAGCCAAACGGATGAATTTGGCATTGGCAAATCGAAGCCCAGATCAACGCCACCTCGAAGTTGCGGGATGGTGGTGGTTTTGATGCGCGTCACGCGGCCAACGGTGGTCCACGCAAAGCCCTTTTCATCATCTACCGCGCCGATCGAGCGGCGCAAGTTGGTGTAAAACAGTCCTGCTTCGGCAGTCGCCAGACGATTAAAGGTCGTACCGACGTTTTGTGCATCAGGTAGCGCGTCGATCTTATCGAGCAAGGTAAGGTCGTACTTTGCCGTCAGTCGGCGCGGCTCGTCCCAGATCAGCAGGTCTTCGTAGCCAAAGCGCGCCGCATTGCCTTTGCGACCGCGCTTGGTTGGCCCGAACATGTCGTAGAAATCCGAACGATTCCACGCCAGTGAAGCTTTCCACCCTAAGTATTCGCCCGCGACCTCGATGTGTCCACGTTCGTTCTTGGGCAACTTGGTTGAAGGCGTGTAGGCGGCGGTGATACCGATCTTGGCGAATGAGAGTGGGTCGGCGATATTCAATTGATAGCCGACGCCGGTGGCGCTTTTGTAACCCTGCAAGACCGGGTGCGCGTTGTCAATCGCCAGGTGCTCAAACGGGAACCACTCGCCCTGCCGGATCACCAGCTTCTCGTCGTCGATCCGGCTCGGTGGCGGCACCTGCCAAGTCGTTACCACGGGGTGCTTGTTGACCAGCTCGGTGCCAAGGAACTTGATCGCGCTGACGTCCTCGATGACTTTCGCTTCAATCGTCGCGGGCACAAAGCCAGCAGCAGTGTATGAGAGCACTAACAAGCGCCCGTCAGCCAATGGCACCGGTCGAAATAATCCCGACTCGGCGTTCGACACCGCGGCAACTTTGCCGCTCTCAACGTCATAACGAAAAATGTTTGACACACCGGTGTAGTAGCTGCTTCCAAACAGGTAGCGGCTGTCGGCCGAGAACACAAAACTCTCCGGTACCGATTGACCAAACTTGAATTCACTGACGGGTGTCATGTCGTTTTCGAGTATTTTTTCAATCGACCATACCCGCAAAAACTGGTCGCCGTTGACCTCGCCAATCGATGCCGACAGTAGGCGGCCGTCCGGCGACACATCGAGATCGTAGGGCACGTGCTCGTAAGGAAACTCGTGCAGGACTTCCCAATCATTGTAGGGGTGGGGAACCCGTACCAGCGACGCGATCCCATTCATATGACGAACGCCGATCAGCGAGCGATCAATCGGATTGAACGCCATATCGCCGATGCGCGCGTTCTCCAGCAGCATGCGTGATGCACCCGACTTGACGTCAACGATCATCAGGTCTCGCTGCGCGAGGTTGTCGTTGGTATAAAACGCGTTGCCGCTCTTCGCATCGTAGGCAAACGAAGCGACGCGATAAAGCATGGCGCGCTTGATATCGACCAACCGCTTGATGCTGCCGTCACGCGTGTTCAACGCACCGACATGCTCGACCACGCCGGGGTAGCGGAACGCAGCGAAGATGTTGCCGCTTGCCTCATCGTAGAACATGCGCGAAATGGAGCCCACCGCGCCGGCTGATAGTTTTCGCTCAGGCGTAATTGGATTTTTACGTACTTCCGCTAGATTCTGTTTCTGGTAATTTTTCTCGAAGGCGATCCACTGTTGCCAAGCGTTCTCCAGCGACAGGCCGAAGACATGTTGGAATTGATCCGCGTAATAGCGT
>JAYVUH010000174.1:0-10417 GCA_043788115.1 Burkholderiales bacterium | reverse complement strand
GAGGTTTCAACGAAATCGCGGCAACGCTCAAACGTGCTGTTGCTGATCAGCACCTGGCCGCGCAGGCTGAACGCTTCGATGCGCGACGCAAGATTCACTTCGTCGCCGATCACGGTGTACTCGGAGTAGACGTCTGATCCCAGCACGCCAGCCATTACGTCGCCGGTGTTGATGCCGATACCCATATACAGCTCGGGCAGGTTCTGCTGTTTGTGTTCCACGTTGAGTTCGTGCATTTTGGTTTGCATTTCGACCGCGCAGGCCAGTGCCCGCGCAACATCGTCATCGCGTTTAGTGAGCGCACCGAACAGCACCATGATGGCGTCGCCCATGAACTTGTCAATCGTACCGCCGTGTTTGAAAATGATCTCGCTCATACGAATGAGGACCGGATTCAGCATCTGAATCACCGTGCCAGTGGGAAACTCGGCGGCGATGGCAGTGAAGCCGCGTAAGTCGGCGAGCAAAATAGTCACCTCTCGCGTCTGAAAATCCGAGTTCTCCTCGATCGGCTTGTGAATGTCTGTCGCCACCAGCTCGGCCTCTATTTCGCGCAGCGCGT
This sequence comes from Burkholderiales bacterium, assembly GCA_043788115.1. Classification (GTDB taxonomy): domain Bacteria; phylum Pseudomonadota; class Gammaproteobacteria; order Burkholderiales; family Usitatibacteraceae; genus UKL13-2. Next base: position 9,855 of record JAYVUH010000174.1, on the reverse strand, counting down.
GACGCGACAAATCCTTTCCGGTTTCATGGAGGACGATCTTGCGTATGCGATTTATCGTTTTTGGGATCGAGTGCGACTTCATATGGCGACGAAGGTAAAAGTGTCGAGCGCAAAAGCTGACGCTTGTGGTGCCCAATTCTGCGCCATTCTAACCTCGGCGTCCCCAAGGGAAACCCGCAGTCCGAAACCGCCACCCGGTTGCCGCTTATCGAGAATGCCTAGGCATCGGCTAGCCTTGAGAAGGCAAAATACGCTTCACTGGTCTCAATCATCTGGGCGTCCACAAAGCGCACATTCGCCCCGGGAGGTCCGTTATGGCACCAAGCGACGATGCGATCAACCGCCGCCTCATCGCCTTGAACGAGGGCCTCAACATCGCCGTTGGCCAGATTGCGTACCCAACCCGTGACATCGAGCGCCTGCGCGACCATGCGGATGGATTCGCGATAGCCAACACCCTGTACACGGCCGCTAATGATCATACGTACGGATATTGGGTTCATTCGTCGGCTGAGACTTTCTTGCTGCGACTCGTCTTGACCACGGCGCGCGTCTTCTTTTCGCCGATGCGGCGCTCTTTGGAGGCACGGGTCGGTTTGGTGGCAAAGCGCTTTTTCGGCACGTGGTTGAGTCGCTTTAATTTTTCAATCAGACGCGTGAAAGCAATTTCCTTGTTACGAAATTGTGAAGGGGAATCCTGCGCGATCACCACCACACCAGACGGCGTGTGGGTGAGGCGAATGGCCGAATTTGTTTTATTGACGTGCTGCCCACCCGGGCCGGATGCGCGAAAGGTATCCAAGCGAACCTCGGACTCCAGTACTTCGCGGTCAAGTGAATACGTTGGGTGGGGTGTGGTTTCGTCCATAGGAAGGCGAATGCAACTTGGCTTGGACCCCACCTTCGCGGGGGTGACGCATCGACCGCCGAGCTTGTGCGCGCTACATGCTGCAACCTCGGGTCAATGCGTCATTTAATGCGCATCCCCGGTACGGCGCCAGAATCCGGCGCAAGCAGATAGATGCTGGTGCCGTCCCCCGCGGCAAGCACCATCCCCTGCGATTCACCGAAACGCATCTTGCGCGGCGCAAGATTTGCCACCATTACGGTCAGCCGCCCGATAAGCTGTTTTGGATTGTAAGCGGTGCGGATACCGGCAAACACCTGGCGCTGTTCAATACCCAGATCAAGCGTCAAACAAAGAAGTTTGTCGGCATCAGCGACGTACACGGCGTCAAGAATCTTTGCGACACGTAAATCGATGCGACCAAAATCGTCTATCGAAATAGTCTCTGACACCGGCTGGATGACAATCGGCTTGGGCGCTTCGACTGGTTGCAGCGCGAACTCAATCGGCTGAAGCGCTTCATCGTTAGCCGACGCCGGTGATGCCTTTGTATTTGCCTTGCTTGCCGCCGTGGTCGACGCTTCCGCAACGTCTGTAGGCGCGTCAAGCAATGCGTCGATTTGTTTTGGGTCAATGCGAGACATCAAGTGCTTGTAGGGATTTATCCGGTGATCGGCTGGCAGCAGTCGCGTCGTGTCGGACCAATCATAACCTTTTACATCAAGAAATGCAGCGGCGTCAATCGCGAGCTTGGGCAAGATCGGTGCAAGGTAAGCAGTCAGCAAATGGAACGCGTTGATGATGATTGAACATGCGCTGTGCAACGCCGCGTTCTTCTCGTCATTTTTTGCCAGCTCCCATGGTTTCTCGGCATCAACAAATCCGTTAACAAGATCAGCAAGATCCATGATCGTACGCACAGCTTTGCCGAATTCGCGACCGTCGTAGAGTGCCGCAATGTCTGCTGACGCGCCCATGATGCTCGACAGTACGGCATGCTTGGCATCGACTTTCAGCAACCTGCCCTCAAACTTCTTGTGCAGAAATCCCGCCGCGCGGCTGGCAATGTTGATGTACTTGCCGATCAGGTCGGCATTTACGCGTGCCAGAAAATCGTCGGGGTTGAAGTCAAGGTCTTCGACGCGATCATTCAGTTTGGCGGCGATGTAGTAACGCAACCACTCGGTGTTCAGCTTCAGATCGAGGTATTTGGCTGGTGTCGGGCCGAAGCCGCGTGATTTCGACAGCTTCTCGCCGGTGACCTGCAAGAAGCCGTGCACAAACACATTGTTAGGCTCTTTGCGTCCGGCAAAGTGGAGCATTGCCGGCCAAAACAGCGTGTGGAAGTAGACGATGTCCTTGCCGATGAAGTGGTACTGCTCGACCTTGTCGTCGGCGAGAAATGTGTCGAAATCGCGCGTCTCTCCGTGGACTTTGGCGCCGCCAGAGGCGAAGTAGGCTTTCAGGCTGGCGAGGTAGCCAACCGGTGCATCCAGCCACACATAAAAAAACTTACCCGGCGCATCCGGAATTTCAATGCCGAAGTAGGGCGCGTCGCGCGAAATGTCCCAGTCATTGAGATTCTTACCGCCGTCGCCGAGCCATTCCGCGAGTTTGTTTTTGACTTCCGATTGCAGTGGCGTCTCTGCCACCCATTTTTGCAGGAAAGCAACACAGCGTTTGTCCGAGAGTTTGAAAAACAGATGTTCGGAGGTCTTCATGACCGGCGTTGCACCGGTAAGGACCGAGTAAGGGTTCTTCAACTCAACCGGGGTGTACACCGCGCCGCAGATTTCGCACGAGTCACCGTATTGATCCTTGGCGCCGCACTTCGGACATTCGCCCTTGATAAAGCGATCCGCTAGAAACATCGATTTAACCGGATCGAAGAACTGTTCGATTTCTCGCGAGACGATCAGCTTGTTGGCTTTGAGTTTCTTGTAGATACCCTGCGCAAGTTCGACATTTTCCGGCGAGTGGGTCGTGTGCCAAAAGTCAAAGCTGATATGAAACTTCGGCCATTGCTCGATGTGCTCGGCGGCGACACGCTTGACCAACTCCTCTGGCGTGATGCCCTGTTTTTCGGCGTTGAGCATGATCGGCGCGCCGTGAGTGTCGTCGGCACAAACAAAGTGAACCTGGTGACCCTGCATGCGCTGAAACCGTACCCAGATATCGGCCTGGATGTACTCCATCATGTGGCCGATGTGGAACCCGCCGTTGGCGTAGGGAAGCGCGGTAGTGACGAAAAGTTTGCGTTGCATGTGCAGGGTAGGATGGCTCGTCGCGCAGGCGTGCCGCAGAGTCATGGAGCGATCACAATTTCTGGTTGATTTTTAAGCTCTGATTGTATCAAGACCACCTTTGTAAAGATACCAAATACATCCGGTAGTCAGCAGCCAATGCCGATAAAATAGCGCTAAGTTTCCAAGGAAAAACCATGAGTGTTACCACTGAGCAAGTCCAGAATGCGCTGCGCGAACTGATCGATCCGGTCACCGACGAAAACTACGTCGAGGGCAAGGCGGCGAAAAATATCGTCATTGATGGGAACAAGGTGTCGCTGGAAATCGTGCTGGGCTATCCAAGCAAGAGCGTGACCGAGTCGATCCGACAGCAGGTGGTGGACCGATTGAAGAAACTCGACGGTGTTGAACACGTCGCGGCCAACGTCTATTCGCGCATTGTTTCGCACAGCGCACAGCGCGGCGTAAAACTGAATCCAAATATCAAGAACATCATTGCGGTCGCTTCCGGCAAGGGCGGCGTGGGCAAATCGACAACGGCTGTAAACATCGCCTTGGCGCTGGCTGCGGAAGGCGCGGTAGTCGGCATGCTGGACGCCGATATCTACGGCCCATCGCAGCCCACCATGCTGGGCATCACCGGTCGGCCGCAGTCAAAAGACGGCAAGACCATGGAGGCGATGGAGGGCCACGGTATTCAAGCCATGAGCGTGGGATTCCTGATCGATCCAGAAACGCCGATGGTTTGGCGCGGGCCGATGGTGACGCAAGCGCTGGAACAATTGCTCAATGAGACGCGCTGGAACAACCTTGACTATTTGGTGATCGACCTGCCGCCCGGTACCGGTGACATTCAGTTGACGCTGGCGCAGAAAGTCCCCGTGACGGGTGCCGTGATCGTGACCACGCCACAGGATATTGCCCTGTTGGATGCCCGCAAGGGACTGAAGATGTTTGAAAAGGTCGGCGTGCCGATTATCGGCATTGTTGAGAACATGGCGATGCACACCTGCTCAAACTGCGGCCATACCGAGCATATTTTTGGCGAGGGCGGCGGCGGCCGGATGTCAAAGGACTACAACATCGAGCTGCTGGGTTCGCTGCCGCTCGACATCAAAATTCGAGAAATGGCCGACAGCGGGAAACCTACCGTGGTGTCGGACCCTGACGGGGCCGCGGCCATGATCTACAAGTCCATTGCCCGCAAGTGCGCGGCCAAGATTGCCAAGCAGTCGCAGGATCGCTCGGCGATATTCCCCAAGATCGTGATTCAAAACACCTGATCGTTCAATGGCAATGGTTAAGGCCATCTCACACGTCTCAAGAGCCCGCGCACTGCGCGAGGCCGGGCAGCATACCGCCGCACTGGCGATTCTGCTCGATCTCCTGAAAAGTACCCCCGACGACGCTAAGCTCAATTACGAGATTGCCTGCACCTACGACCCGCAAGGTCTTGAGGCGGATGCCGTCCCGTTCTACGAGTACGCATTGGCGCTTGGACTGGAGGGCGAGGATCGTCGCGGCGCGCTGTTGGGGCTCGGAAGTTCGTACCGTTGCCTCGAGCAATTTGCCGATGCGGTGCGCACCCTCGAACGCGGCGTCGCCGAATTTCCCGACGCACCAGAGTTCGGCATCTTCCTGGCGCTGGCGTTGTACAACATGGGCGAACACAGGCGGGCTATGCAGTTGTTGCTGGCCCATCTCGCCGCGCATCCAGGCCACGACAGTGTCGCCCGCTACCGGCGGGCGCTTCACTTCTACGCGGACCAACCCGATCCGCCGTACCAGGAATAGGCGTGTCGGCGTACTACGTCGGAACAATCCGCGTCACCGCGCCAGACGCCTGGGCGACCTATGTCAGTCAGGTCGGGGCGACGATTGCCCAATACGGCGGGCAGGTGATTTTTCGTGGCACGCGCGCTGATTCATTGCGGGCCGCTCATGTTGAAGGTGATCGCCGCATCGTGACGCTGCGTTTCGAGAGCCTTGAAGCCGCCCAACGATGGCACGATTCGCCCGAATATCAACGGCTGGTGCCGGTACGCGATGCGGGCGCTGAAGTTGAGTTGTTGCTCTACGAAGGCTGAGCTACAGGCGGCGTTTGCTAAAATAGGTGCTGGTTGATTGTTGAACGCACTTTCGAAAGATCAATGGCAATGAGTATTAAGAGCGACAAATGGATTCGCCGCATGGCCGTACAGCACAAGATGATCGAGCCGTTTGAGTCTGGACAGATTCGGGAGTCCAACGGACAGCGCATTGTCAGCTATGGTACGTCCAGCTACGGCTACGATATTCGCTGTTCCAACGAATTCAAGCTGTTCACCAATATCAATTCAACCATTGTCGACCCGAAAAATTTTGACCCCAATTCGTTTGTTGATATCAATGCCGATTTCTGCATCATTCCGCCAAACTCTTTTGCGCTTGCCCGTACGGTCGAATATTTTCGTATCCCGCGCAATGTGCTGACGATTTGCTTGGGCAAATCCACCTACGCGCGCTGCGGCATCATCGTCAACGTCACGCCGTTCGAACCGGAGTGGGAGGGGTATGTCACACTTGAGTTCTCCAACACGACACCCTTGCCCGCAAAGATCTACGCCAACGAGGGCGTCGCGCAGGTGCTGTTTTTTGAGAGCGATGAGGTGTGCGAGACGTCATACAAAGATCGCGGCGGCAAGTATCAGGGCCAGCAGGGCGTGACCCTGCCGAAAATGTAGCGATTTACGGGCTAGCGCGCCATCGCGAAGCCCAGCGCCCGGCGCGGTCGGCGTTACGCAATATCCAGCCGTCTGATCCGATACGCGCCGAAAACGGCGTTGATGCCACTACTTCTATCAATATCCCAATGACCGTACGCTCCCGCTTCGCTCCCAGCCCGACCGGTTACCTGCACATCGGTGGAGCCCGCACCGCGCTTTATGCGTGGGCGTTCGCACGTCGCCACGGCGGCACGTTCATTCTGCGGATTGAAGATACCGACGTTGAGCGCTCAACGCCGGAGGCGGTTCAGGCGATCCTTGATGGCATGCAGTGGCTCGGACTTGTGCATGACGAAGGGCCGTTCTATCAGATGCGTGGCATGGATCGCTACAAGGCGGTCATCGCGGAAATGCTCGAAAAGGGCACAGCCTATTACTGCTATATGCCGCCGGATGAGCTCGACGCGCTACGCGACGCCCAGCGGGCACGCGGTGAGAAACCGCGCTACGACGGCACCTGGCGACCCGAGTCGGGCAAGGCATTGCCAAGCATTCCAATGGATGTTAAGCCGGTGGTGCGATTTCGCAATCCAGCGGATGGTGTTGTCGCTTGGGATGACGCGGTCAAGGGCCGCATAGAAATTGCCAACGCCGAACTGGACGACCTAATCATCGCACGGGCAGATGGCACGCCAACATACAATTTCTGTGTATGTGTTGACGACTGGGACATGAAGATCACGCACGTCATTCGTGGGGACGATCACGTCAACAATACGCCCCGCCAGATCAACATTCTCAAGGCGCTGGGCGCGGAAGTGCCCGTCTACGCCCACTTGTCGATGATTCTGGGTGACGACGGGCAGAAGCTGTCAAAACGCCACGGTGCCGTGTCCGTCATGGAATATCCCGCCAACGGATACTTGCGAGACGCCGTGTTGAATTACCTCGCACGCCTGGGTTGGTCGCATGGTGACGACGAGGTCTTCTCGATGGCGCAGTTTTGCGAATGGTTTGACCTCGACCACGTCACGCCGTCGGCTGCACAGTTCAATACCGAGAAGCTGAACTGGCTCAATCACCAGTACCTCAAGCAACTGGATGTCGCTAAATTAGGCGCGCTGCTGGTGCCATTCATTACCAAAACCGGCCTCGACGTTTCCGCCGGGCCGGACGTGGCTCGGGTGGCCGACTTATTGCGCGAACGCGCGCCGACACTCGTTGAAATGGCATCTCAAGCGCACTACTTTTACGCCAGGCCGATCGTCGATGGCGCGCTGTTGGGTCAGCACCTGACCGACGCCGCGAAACCGGCGTTGGCGGCGTTGGCGCAACGGCTTGAGTTCGCAGCATGGACCAAAGCAGATATCAGTGCTGCGATCAAAGCAGAAGTGGCAGCCTTTGGCCTCAAACTCCCGCAGTTGATGATGCCCTTGCGGGTACTGTTGACGGGACAAACCCAAACGCCGGGCGTTGACGCGTTGCTGGAAGTCCTCGGCCGTGACGAAGCGCGGGTCCGCATTCGTATTTGATGGCAGCGTCGGAAGCAAACCCGAGCAAGGCAGGAAAAAGGCGGTTTTCTAGGCTTTGCAAGAGCGCTGTCTTCCGGCTATAATTGCCGTCTTTCCAAGTGGGGGTATAGCTCAGCTGGGAGAGCGCTTGCATGGCATGCAAGAGGTCAGCAGTTCGATCCTGCTTATCTCCACCACAGAGTTTCCAGCATTGCAGTTCGACGATATTGTCCCCATCGTCTAGAGGCCTAGGACATCGCCCTTTCACGGCGGTAACGCGAGTTCGAATCTCGCTGGGGACGCCAAAGAAAACAAAATCGCCCACCCTGTGTGGGCGATTTTGTTTGCGGCGCTCCCAAACAGGCGAGCATTGCATGCCGCGTCTGATAAGGTCTCACAATGGAATCGCTGTTCGTCTCAACCGGTGTCGTTGCGCTTGCGGAGATTGGCGACAAGACGCAGTTGCTCGCCTTCCTGCTCGCGGCACGCTTCAAGAAGCCGGTACCCATCATTCTCGGTATTCTCGCTGCTACTCTCATTAACCACGGACTGGCTGGTGCACTCGGTGCCTGGATCACATCCTCGGTGAGCCCGGAAATCATGCGCTGGGTGCTTGGCTTGTCGTTCCTTGGCATGGCGGTGTGGACGCTTATCCCGGACAAGATCGAAGCGGATGAAGCCGAGGTCGCGAGTCGCCTCGGTGTGTTCGGCGCAACGTTTGTCACGTTCTTCCTAGCTGAAATGGGCGACAAGACCCAACTTGCAACCGTCGCGCTGGCCGCCCACTACGCGGCACCACTGCTGGTGATCGCCGGCACCACGCTAGGCATGTTGATTGCAGATGTCCCGGCGGTGTTGATAGGCAACAAATTTGCGCAAAAAATTCCGATGAAGCTGGTGCACGGCCTTGCGGCGGCGATCTTCGCGCTCATGGGGGTGCTGACCTTGGTGGGCGCGGAAAAGTTGTTCACGTCCGCGTAGAGCACGATCGGTTGCCTGTGCAATGACTGTTTCGACTACCCTCTGGATGAATGATCCCGGTCCGGACGCCGCCACGGATCTATGTGCGTCATCAGATTCAACACCCGGTGGCGTTGCATCACGCGTTCACGGGCCAGTACGGCAATATCATGGCCGGCCTCGACGGTGAGGGTCGCATCAACTTCAAGGTGTGCGTCAACAATGATCATGTCGCCCATCTTGCGGGTGCGAAGATCGTGCACGTTCTGGATGCCGGGCGTCTCAATAAGCGTCTGACGGATGGCGGCGACTTCCACGTCGTTAACGGCGCGATCCATCAGATCGTGCAGCGCGTCCCAGCCGAAGCTCCAACCCATCTTCGCCACCATAAAGCCGACGATCAGGGCTGCGATCGGATCGAGTATCGGATAACCCGCGAGATTGCCAATAATGCCAATGCCAACGACCAGCGACGAGGCCGCGTCCGAGCGCGCGTGCCACGCGTTGGCCACCAGCATGCTCGATTTGACCCGCTTGGCAACCGAAAGCATGTAACGGAACAGCAATTCTTTGACGAGCAGTGCGCCGACCGCCACCCAAAGCGCGATGATATGCACCGTTTGCACGCTGTCGGGATCCTCAAGCTTGCGGAATGCCGACCAAAGCATGCCGATGCCAACGGCGAGCAGCAACAGGCCGAGCACCAGCGACGCGGCGGTTTCGAAGCGCTGATGGCCGTAGGGGTGGTCCTGGTCGGCGTCCTTCTGACTATGTCGATTGGCGAACAACACCACAAAGTCCGCGACCAGATCAGACAGCGAATGAATCCCGTCGGCCACCAGCGCCTGGGATTTTGCAGCGATACCAACACCGATTTGCACCGTGGTCAGTACCAGATTGACCCCTACACTAATCCATGTACTGCGTGAGGCCGCCGCCGCCCGTTCGGCAGCGCTATGCATCACGTCTTCGGGGTCGTCCGAAAACTGGGTCAAGCTCATCTCGACATCCCTTGGTTTCGTCTTACGGACAGTTTACGCCCAGCTCCCCGGCACGTTGGTCGCTCCTGCAGCCAGACAGGCAACTTTTGCCCATCTAGCCTGCAAACTGACCAAAACCGAAAGATAATGGGGTTAAGCCCAAATCAACCCTCCCCGGATCGATCATGAAATCTACCAGAACACTGCAATCTGTCGTTGCCGCCGCGCTGCTGGCATCCGGCGTTCTCGCCACTTTGGTGTCGCTGACTTGGGCCGACCCTGCCAGCGCGCAGGCTGCCGGCAAGGACGCTCCCAAGGCGCCCGCAGAAGCAGAATCACTGCGGCCGGAAGTTGCCAAGCTACTGAAGGCGGCACAAGACTTCATCAACGCGAAGCAGTTCAAGGAGGGGCTGGCCAAGCTCAATGAGGCGGATGCGATCTCCGGCAAAACGCCCTACGAGAGCTACATCCAGGAACGGCTGCGCGGACCGGCCGCCGCTGGGGCAGGCGAGACTGCAGTGGCGGTTAAGTCGTTTCAACTGGCCTATGACACCGGCCGCTTGAATGCGGCCGAGCGCATCCAATTCAGTGAGGCAATCGCCGTGA
>JAYVUH010000173.1:0-3668 GCA_043788115.1 Burkholderiales bacterium | reverse complement strand
TGACATTGCGCGGCCCGCCATATCGGTACGCCCGCCGCTATACGTCAACGTACCGACCAAGCGTGTAACGCAGGTCGATATATTCCCGAATCTGATCTTTGGGATGGTGGCAGTCGCAGCCACGCTGATCATTCCGCCGCCCGTCGAGGCGCGCACGGCACCACGGCCAGCGGTGCAGGTTGAGCAAGCGCCCAATCTAGCCTTTGGCATGGCGACGCGGTTGCGGATTGCCGCGCCAGTTGAACCGACGTATACCGCGCGCCTGGCGCCAATCTTGGTGCAGGCACCGAATCTAGCATTCGGCATGCCTGCGCCGATCGTATTGCAGATACCGGCACCGATCGAGCCGACGATTGCAAAGTCGGTACCGGCGGAGCTTCGACAGGCACCGAATCTAGCCTTTGGCATGCCCGCGCCGCTGGTGCTACAGATACCGGCGATTGTCGAGCCGGTGATTGGGCGGCGCTATCCGCCGCAGATTGAGCTTGCGCCGAATCTGGCATTCGCACTGCCGGCGCCAGCGGTACTGCGCATTCCGGCTCCCGTCGAGCCGACGTATACGGTGCGTCGTGCTGCGTTACTAGATCGGACGCCCAATCTGGCCGTATCGATGGCAGCGCCGCTAGCGCTGCAAATTCCGGCACCGATTGAGCCGACCTACACGCAGCGTCTTGCCGCGCTGCTGGTGCAAGCGCCAAACCTAGCGGTATCAATGCCCGCGCCTTTGGTGCTGCAGATACCGACGCCAATTGAGCCGCAGTTAGGCAAGCGTGCCGCAGCAGCGCCGGATATCTACCCCAACATTGTCATGGGGTCGATCTCACAAGCGTTGAGCTTTGTGAACGAGTGGAGCGATACGCCAGGGCGCAAACAAACCCCGGCGGATATCTTCCCCAACCTTGCGTTTTCGATGCAAGGCGCGGCAGTGGCCACAATACTGCCCAATGCGTTTGACTGGTCGCTGCCCGCTCGTAAGGCTGCGCAGCCAGACGTGTCGCCCAATTTGGCGTTTGGCATGCCCGCACCGGCAACGCTGCGGATACCCGCGCCGGTGGAGCCGACCTATACAACGCGCCGTGCGCCGTTGTTGGATCGGACACCAAACCTTGCCGTGTCGATGGCGGCACTGCTGGTGTTGCAGATACCGCCCCCGGTAGAGCCGACGTACACGATTAGACGTGCGCCGTTACTCGACCGCACGCCGAACTTAGCGGTTGGGATGCCCGCTCCGCTGGTGCTGCAAATCCCAGCGCCAGTTGAACCGACGTACACACTGCGCCGGGCTGCGCTGCTAGATCGGGCGCCCAATCTAGCGTTTGCATTGGGTGTGCCGCCGCCGCCGGCGCTGGTGTACCCGCCGATTGAGCCGGTAATCGCCAAGCGGTATCCGCCGCAGATCGACCGATTGCCCAATCTGGCAGTGTCGATGCCGCCGCCGCTGGTGTTGCAGATCCCGGCGATGGTGGAGCCGACGTACACGACGCGGCTTAACGCGCTGCTTGATCGGACGCCGAATCTTGCAATCAATATGCCGGTTCCGTCGCCGGTTATTGTGCCGGTATCAACGGGTACCAACGATAACAACCCCCGCATTGCCGAGGGGTGGTCTCGTCATGACGGGTGGCGCAAGAAGAAGAAACGCGTATTCCGCGTCGAAGGCGACACGGTTATCAGCGTTTCGGTGGTGGATAAAGCCATTGAGGCCGCGCCGCCGACTCTGATCTTTGATCCACAAGCAGTGCGGGCGCTACAGGGTAAGACCCTAAGCCTTGCCGATGTGGCGAAATCAGTGGTCATTGTTGAGCCGGACGATGATGAAGAAGCGTTATTAATCATCCTGCACGCGCTGGATGAATCCGATGAACTGTAACTTTACGAGGATTGACATGACACCAGGAAAAATGAAAGACCTGCGCGCAATGGGCACGCCGGTGGCGAACATGAAGCCGCGCGCATCAGTTGCCGATAACCGCGCCTCCGGCAAGCCTGCCGCCAATCACACGGGCGGACGTGCGGTAAATGAAAATCGCGTTAATCCGGGTTTGGGCAAATCCAACGAGGGAATGAAAAGCGAGCTTTAGATGCAGATAGCCGCCGCCGGGCTTTAATCGGGCGATTCGGTTAGCGCTGTCCGTCAACAGCGCATAGGTGCCAGCGACCTTTAAAGGCTGATCCCGTCACCCTAACGATACTAGGAACTTCTGAAAATGGACGATCTTAAAGCGATTCTCGCAGGCTCAACTGCGCGCGATGATAAAGGGCGTTTTTCCTCGGTGACGCCGGCCGAACCTGAACCCGTTATCACTGAAACCACTCCGACACCGGAGCCGGTTAAAGCAGTGGAGGCGGTGAAGGAAGTCATTGCGGCAAAAGAACCTGTCGAGTCCGCTAAAGAGATTGCCTATCAGAAGGCTATGCGCGATGAGCGCGAGAAGCGACAGGCACTAGAGGCCAAGCTTCGAGAACTGCAAAGCGCACCTAAAGAACCCGTAGACCCGTGGGCCGATCTACCCGGCGCATTCCAGGGACAGAAAGCAGAGTTTGCCGAACAGTTGTTCGTTGAGCGCTGCAACCTGACCGAGGAATTAGCGCGTGATCGGCATAAGGACTACGACGAAGTGCGCGATGTGTTCTTAGAGGCTGCGAAGGATAACCCTTCACTGATGGCGCAAATGCGAGCCGAGCGAAACCCGGCGAACTTTGCGTATCGAGAGGGACAACGGATTCAAGAGCTGAAAGAGGTAAACGGGGACTTCTCCGCGTACCGCGCCAATCTTGAAAACAAAATCCGCGCAGAAGTCGAAGCCAAATACGCCGGTCGCACCGCTGCGGTTCCCGCATCCCTGAATTCCGATGGCTCTCCAGCGCCCGCAGGCGAGGTCTATCAAGGCCCGCCGCCGCTGAAAGAGATTTTACGCATCAACAAACGTTAGGAGTTATTTCACATGGCAGATACCTTAGTCCCTAGTAACCTACGGGTTAAAAAATGGGACGATAACTATTTCATCGAATACATCCGTGGCAACCGCCTCGCCAAGTACATGGGAACCGATGAAAATTCGGTCGTTCAAGTGCGCGAGGATTTGGCAAAGGCTCGCGGCGATACCATCTATTTCGAACTGATCAACCGCCTCCAGGGGCCTGGTAAGGTCAACAACGCGACCTTGCAGGGATTTGAAGAGGATCTGTCACAGCGCTCCTGGCCGCTGACGGTCAACCTGTATCGCCACGGCGTCGTCGTCGCGGAGTACGAAGATCAGACGACTGAGGTTGCGTTGCGCGATGCGGGCAAGACCGCGCTGATGAACTGGTCGATGGAACATTCCCGCGACCGCTTTATCCGTGCGCTGGGCAGCAAGGATGCGCTGTTTCCCCGTGATACGGGCGGCACAGCGGGCAACAGTTCGGCTTTTCAGGTGGCAAATGCGACGGCGTTAAATAGCTGGCTCACCAACAACTCAGACCGTGTGTTGTTCGGTCAGTTGATCGGTAACGCGGTAAGCAACGTGTTTGCTACTGCATTGGCAACGGTGGACTCCACCAACGACAAGCTGACTTCCTCAGCCGTGTCGGTAATGAAGCGCATTGCCAAAAATGCAAACCCGAAAATCAGACCAATCCGCGTCAACGGTGACGAAGAATGGTATGTGATGTTTGCCTCATCGAAC
>JAYVUH010000172.1:0-2093 GCA_043788115.1 Burkholderiales bacterium | reverse complement strand
TCGGCGCTGCCCCGGCCGCGCCCGATGCCGTCGCGGACATTTACAACATCTTTGAAGACGGTGCGGCCAACGCAAATACGCCGTCCAAGATCCCGGCTGCGGTTACGCTCAACGTCTTGGCGAATGACACTGACGCCGATTCGCCCGGCCAGTTAAGAATCATATCCACGACGGACCAAGCCACGGCACCGTCACGATCTCGGCTGACGGCAAGTCATTGCTTTACACGCCCAACCTTGATTATTCGGGCACCGACACCTTCCTTTACTGCGTAACGGACGGCAATGGCGGGCAGGACAATGCGCTCGTTACGGTCAATATTGCAGCTGTGGCTGACGATCCAGTGATCACTTGGACCGTGGCGCAAGGCGCAAACATCAACGAAATACTGCTGACCGTTACCGCCACTCAAACCGATGCCGATGGTTCGGAATTCATCGATTCGCTGGCCGCGTCGGTTGCTGGCGGATTGCCCTCCGGCGTGACTGTCACCCCCGGCTCGATCAATCCGGCTACCCAGCCAGGTTCGCTGACGCAGCAGTTCGTGGTGACCACCCCGGCGGCGACCGATGTGAACTTCAACCTCAATTTCACCGCAGTGTCCAAAGAGCTGTCAAACGGCGACACTGAAAGCGAAACCAAAACGCAGAAGATTGAGATCGACTATACGCACAACCAAAACACACTGACGTATCAAGTCGTTGATCAGAGCATCTGGAGCAATGGCGATGCATTTGTGTTCGATCTGCACAAATTCCTCGGCGTCGATTTCCATGATTCTGGCGGAGATTCGTTCGACGTGCTGGGCATTACGGTCGCTGGTTATGAATACGAACTTGGTCTGAAGGCCGGGTTGCAGATCGACGTGCATCTGGAAGGCGGCGGGATCGACGCGATCGTGCCGGTCAACGTCACCGTTGACAGCACGTACAACAAAACCACCGACACCATCTACCTGACCTCGGCAACCGCGCTGGCGGCTGGCGGATCGTTCCAGACTCACGGCCCAGAGGGATCGCTCTATCTTGCCCTGATCTTCAACTACATTGCCTATTTCAGCGCCTATTCCGACATTTTCCCGAATATCGATATCGGCCCGTTCTCGTCGAACAACACGCTGCCAATCTTCGACCTCAGCACTTCAGATCCAGCCTATGTCCTCAGCTTGCTCGGCGGCGCGGTGGAAATTGCGCTGGAGTGGCCGCACATCGCGGTGCACAATGATCCCGGCACGTTAAGCGGCAGCGGGGCGAGCAACAACTTCCTCCAAGCGACGCTCGACGTTGACGCGCTGGCCAATCTGATCCTGGGCGGTGCGCTCAGCTTCCTTGATGCAGATACCACCACTGAGAGCAATTTCGAGGTGGCCGATCTCGATCTGGTCGGCGGGCTTAACCTCCTGCAGCAGTTCGGCATCACCCTGGCCAATCAGACGGTTGATCTGGTGCTCGAAGACGGGGTGCACTTCCTGATGACCTTCGGCACGCCGCTGACGATTACCAATGCCTCAAGTCACGATCTCAATCACGATGGCCATATCGGGATCACGTTTGATTTTACCCCGCATCTCGAACTGACCAACAAGACCGAAGTTGGCGGTAACTTCAGTGTGGAGTTCGCGCTGATCAGGAACCTTGATCTTGGGGTCACCGACGTGACGCTGGTCGACGAATCGTACACCATCGTCAGTGGCCCGATCGCGACGGTGTTCGAAGATACCTTCGCGCTCGATACCGCAACCATAGCCGCGCAGAGTATGGCGATCTTCGCCTAACCTGTCTGGGTCCGGCGGGAGGTTTGCCCTGACCTCCCGCCACCCCGGAGCTTTCGAGCGTGCTGACGCTTTGGCAGGCACAAGGGCGCAGCTGCTCTGGTTGCGGCAGCGCCCTGCGCCATCGACTAAAAAATTCTGGTTAGACGAGCCGCTCGGAGTGCCGCCTTTACGCACTAAGCCTGCCCCAACGGCATGCTGCGCCAAGCTCAGGACGATCCTTCGACAGGCTCAGGACGAGCGGAGATTGGTTACTCCTCCTCTATCCGCAGCGCCGCGATAAACGCCTCCTGCGGGATGCTCACGTTACTT
This sequence comes from Burkholderiales bacterium, assembly GCA_043788115.1. Classification (GTDB taxonomy): domain Bacteria; phylum Pseudomonadota; class Gammaproteobacteria; order Burkholderiales; family Usitatibacteraceae; genus UKL13-2. Next base: position 10 of record JAYVUH010000172.1, on the reverse strand, counting down.
ATGACCTGCG
>JAYVUH010000171.1:0-5107 GCA_043788115.1 Burkholderiales bacterium | reverse complement strand
GCAACGACGCTATCCACTTGGCGCTTGGTGTTGTCACGCGCCGCAGCGAGCTCGGCATTCGCTTGAAGCATTTTCGGATGTTCAGGGCCATAACGCTTGGAAGCATCAGCCAGACGGCGCTCGGCCTCGCCTTCCTGCTCCTTCATCCTCTGCACGGTTGGGTGGCGCAGCACGGCGGGAATCGACTCCAACCCGCCAATCGCTTTGCCTTGCTTAGCGGCTTGGACTTGGTTGTAAAGCGCTTCGGCTTCCGCGCGCTTGGTACGCGCTGACACGAGGCCGCTGGTCGCTTCTTCTAGCGCCTTGGACGCACCAGACAGCGCAACCCCTTTGGCGTCAACGATGCGTTCACGATCGCGATAATCTTGTAATGCGCGCTCCGAGGTGTTCAGCTTGTTGCGCAACTCGCCCATCTGATCGCCCAGCCACGCACTCGCCTTTTGGGTCATCTTGATCTTCGACTCAAGATCATTTTCAATAAAGATGTCGGCTAGCGTGTTCGGCACTTTGGCGGCCAACTCTTTGTCGTAGGCCGTAAAACTGATCTGCACCAATTGGCTGTTACGCACCGGCTGCACTTGCAGATCGCCCATGAACTCGCTGACGGCGCGCTTCAAGACCTGCTCTTCGGTCGGCGGCTCTTTGGACGAAAACCAATTCATCGGCAGCCACGCTTTGACGCCATCGTTCTGCGCCTGACGCGAATCGTAATCTGGGTGGGTGGTAAGTTTGAGTTTTTCGACGACCTTGCGTGCCAGCTCACGCGATTTGATAATCTCAACCTGCGTCTGGTAATACTCTCGGTTGCCACCACCCATGGCGTTGTAGACCTCTTCGATCGACACCACCTTGGCTTTGTTCTGCTCGATCATGATGACGGCCGTGGAACGAAATATCGGACGTAGCGAGAACACCACCAGTGTGGTGATGAGGGCGACCAGTGCAACCAGCCCCATGATGGCCCACTTGCGTTTGGTAATGGAACGCCAGTACTCGACTAGGTCGAGCGTCTCGCCTTCGGATTGATCCTGCAAACCCATGCCGCCGATTGATGTACCCATGGCACCCGGAATGGGTAGGCGGGGATTTGTAAAAGTGCGGTCGTTCATAGAGTTTCTTTAGAAAAAGCTTTCTTCGACCGTGATGATGTCGCCGGGCTTGACCGGCGCTTCGAGCGCGATCCGAATGGCGTTACCTTTAAGGTCATCCTCGCGGATGACGTTGATCTTTTCTTTCGAAGCCCGCTCTTTAAAGCCGCCGGCAATCGATATCGCTTTACGCACGGTGAGCCCCGGCACAAATGGATAACCACCCGGTTTGTCGACCTGCCCGTTCACAAAGAAATTGCGGTACTCACCGATGGTGACGGTCACCTGCGGATTCAACAGATAGCGCCCCTTCAAGCCCTTCGTGATGAAGTCTTCCAGCTCGCCAACCGTCATGCCGCGTACGCGAATTTCACCAAGATAAGGAAACGACAACGTGCCGGCATCCGACAGACGAACCTTTTCACGCTTGAGGTCTTCTTCTCCAACGACCTGCACCGAGATCACATCACCCACGCCCAGCTTGTAACTCGACAGCGTTGAATCAGTACTGCCAAAGCTGCGAGCTGCGTTTGACTGCGCATCGGCACCGTCAATACCAAGCAACAACAAACAAACAAGAACAACCATTGCGAATCTTGCGGCCATTACCCAGTGCTCTCGAAAGGATTACGTTACTGCAACAAACGGAAAAGGCTCTAACGCGTTGACAGCGTCAAAGCCTTCTCAAGACGGCGGAGAAAATTACATTGTTAATCCGAGCGTCAGCAAATACAGGTTCTTCGTGTAGTCGAGGTTGATGGTGTTGGAGTCGCGCTTGGTGTTGTTGATCTCGCCACCAATCGTCATCCAGCGCATCAGCTTGTAATTAACTTTGAGGCCGAGCGCAGTCGTTTTGTCGTTGCGCACGCTGCCGACAAATTCATCGTCGCTCAGCGATACCGACAGCACCGATGTCAAGCGCGGATTCCAACCATGCTGCCAAGAGACGCCATATTTCTTGTTCAGCGTAAAGTCACCGAGACCGGTCGATTCAGAGGCCGCCTTAGTGGTAAACAAATCGACTTTGGCGTAGCTCGTTGGTTTCCACTCGACCGAGGCTTCCCAACCCGTACCGGAGAAATCTTTGATGGAAGCAATCGCGAAGTCTTTCTTCAGACGACCGACTTTTACCGTACCGGAAGTCGCGGCGGTAGCTTCCCAAGTGATACCGGCCAAGTAACGGCTCTCTTTGCTGTCCTGCAACGAGGTACCGACCACGTAGTCAAACTTGTCTTGGCGGGCTTCGAAGACGAGCGCTGTTTTCGGTGCGATCTTGAAGAAGAAGCGACCACCCACGTTGCGCGTATCGCGATCGCTTGCGACCGTGGTACTGCGATTGTTGGTGTAGCGCCGGTTGACGGTGCCGGCTTCGAGCTCGATACGGCCTTTAGCGTCATTGGCGCCGTAGGCAAACAAACCCGATCCACCCGTGCTGCGGAATTCGTCAGGCGTGGAAGATAAGCCGCGATCATTCGAGCCGCGCGGATCATGCCCTTGGGTACGGTCGGCGGCAAGTTTCAGGGCGGTGCTTGAATCGAATACAAATTCACCCGTGCCAAAAACCTTGTAATCGGTGTAGTTGTCGGCCGAGCTCTGCGAGTAGCGGCCCGTCTTTAAATTGTAGCCGGCGCCGAATCGTGATGAGCGGCCAACCAAGTCGAGCTTCAAACCCGGGTTGTACGTCTCTAGATTCGACGACCTTGTATTCGACTGCGTCAGAAAAAGATTCGAATCACGGCCCACACCAAGGTTGAAGTACGGGCTGAGGCTGATGCCGTCACCCAGACTGATCGAGCGGGGTCCGTCTTTTTCAGCCGGCTTGCTGTTGTCTGGCATTTTGTAGGCGGGTGTGACCGCGCCGGTTTGGGCGGTTGCCAATTGCGCGCCGAGTATGAGAGCCTCGCCAACGGCCAAAGCTATTTTGTGGCTTTTCATGGGAACCCCATCTAATGTTTGGTAATTATTTGATTTATTAATTTTATTTCAGTTGTCGGCAGTTGGTCGAACTGTTTTCGTCACGACCAAGCGCCAAACCGACAACCAAGTGATGCGGTAAATGAATACTAGCGTTATTGTATGCTCCACGTCAATGAAAACACCCCTAATCGCGGCAGGCAACATGGTTGCAAGACGTAACGCCGTCCAACTTCGCGCTTAATGCCCTAAACTTCGACGCTAGCGACTGGCAGTTTGTTGAGCTTCACGATATTCGTTTGACCGTAGGTTTCAGTGACCTACTTCCCCTTTTGTAAAGAGCCTGCCCTGAGCGTGCCGAAGGGGGGATCGAGGGGGGATTTTTAGCTTTTGCGTGTCAACAACGACCGCAAATCCCTTTTAGTTCTTCCTTCGGCAAACTCAGGACAGGCTCTTTTCTATAGATTCGGCGATTAAATATGGTTATCTTCACACCACTGCCCCTCTCCTGCCCTCCGGCCCCTTGCAGGGCGCGCAACCCACTGCATTGGGTTGCCGTTTTAGCGGCATGTGGCATGCCACATGCAACCCCGCCAAAACCCTCTCCCTCACGGGGAGAGGAAATCAAAGCCTCTCTCCCTTGACGGGACAAGGGCACACTTGAAGCGAAGCAGAGAGGTGGGAGAGAGGGTGATGGTCAAAAAGTCACCGTCATCAATTGCCGGATCAATAAAGTGGGAAATGGCACACATTGAGCTCACACGGATTTAGGTCTGCAAATTTCAACCAACTGCTGGCACCGCAGCACGCGTTTTAACAATCATTTTTGCACACTCTTTTTTTTGCCAATGTGCGAAAACGCACAGATTACAAATAATACTTTTCTGCTCAATATGACCGCAAGCGGTACCCAGAACGACACCTCGAACGGCACCCCAGGCGCAGCCCCCCACTCAGCTGACGTTCACGCGGTGATTTTGGCCGGTGGCTCAGGCACGCGCCTGTGGCCAATGTCGCGCCAATCGCTGCCGAAGCAGTTCGTGTCGCTTTTTTCCAACAAAACGCTGCTCGAAGAGACCGTCGGACGCCTGTCGCCTATTCTCGACGCGCGAAATGTCACGATTGTGACAAGTGAGGCCGCCGCGAAAGGCGAGCCGATGGTGCACCTCGCGCCCTACGACACGTTGCTCGAGCCTTGCGCCCGCAACACCGCACCTGCGATTGCGATTGCCGCACTGAAACTACAACGGGGCGGGCGCGACCCGATCATGGTGGTGCTGCCGTCCGACCACATGATCACAGACGTCCCGGCATTCCAAGCGGCGCTGCGACTAGCGATCGAGCACGCCACGACCGGGCATTTGGTGACGTTTGGGATTGAGCCAACGCGGCCGGAAACTGGCTATGGCTACATCCAGACGGAAACGTCCGACGCAGCCGACGTGGCACAAGCCGTGGCGCGCTTCAAAGAAAAACCGGATCTGGCTACCGCGCAAGGCTTTCTGGCAGCAGGCGGCTACTACTGGAATTCGGGGATGTTCGTGTGGCGCGCGAGCAGCATTCTGCGCGCCATTGACGCCCACCTGCCGACGCTGGCTGGGGTCATTGAGAAGATGCGTGTCGAGATTGCCAAGGGTGCCACGCTGGCCGCCGCGATCAATGCCCATTTCGCTGAGGCCCCCTCGATTTCGATTGACCACGGTGTGCTGGAGAAAATCGCATCACCGGATGCCCCCTCCTCCCTCAAACTCCTGCTTATCCCCGCCAACATCGGCTGGAGCGATGTCGGCTCTTGGGACTCCGTGCAAGACCTCTCCCCTAAAGACGCCGACGGCAACACGCTGCGCGGCAATGTGATCGCCCATGACAGCCACAACATTCAGGTGCAAGGCGGTAAGCGCCTAGTGGCTGTGGTTGGCCTCGACGACATTTCAATTATCGACACACCAGATGCGCTGTTGGTGACTAAGCGCGGTGAGGCACAAGGCGTGCGGCACATCGTCGAAGCGCTGCAAACGCGCAGCGGCAGCACCGAGCACATCGAACACACCACCGTGCAACGCCCGTGGGGCAGCTATACGGTGTTGGAAGACATGCCGGGATTC
>JAYVUH010000170.1:0-7305 GCA_043788115.1 Burkholderiales bacterium | reverse complement strand
GCCGTCGCCATTGCGCTGCGCAACCGCTGGCGGCGCAGCAAGGTTGATGAGCCGCTGCGTACCGAGATTACACCGAAGAACATTCTGATGATCGGGCCGACCGGTGTCGGCAAGACCGAAATCGCCCGTCGGCTGGCGAAGCTCGCCAATGCGCCGTTCATCAAAGTCGAAGCAACCAAATTCACCGAGGTCGGCTACGTTGGCCGCGACGTCGATACCATCATCCGCGACCTGGTCGAGACCGCCATCAAGGACGCGCGCGAAGCCGCATCGCAGAAAATGCGCCATGTTGCTGGTGACAACGCCGAGGAGCGTGTGCTCGACGTACTGCTGCCGCAGGCGCGCCAATTCGACTTCTACGGCAAGCCACCTGCGGAAGGTGAGGTCGCGAATGACAATGCGACGCGCCAGAAATTTCGCAAGATGTTGCGTGAAGGGAAGCTCGATGATCGAGAAATTGAAATCGAGCTGGCGATGACGCCGGCGTCGATGGAAATTTTTGGCCCACCCGGCATGGAAGATTTGACGCAGCAGTTGCAGGGGATGTTCAAGGATATGGGTACCGGCCGCAAGAAGCCGCGCAAGGTCACTGTGAAAGAAGCGCTTCGTCTACTCACCGACGAAGAAGCGATGAAGCTGGTGAGCGACGAAGACACCAAACTAGAGGCGCTGAAAAACGTCGAGCAGAACGGCATCGTCTTCCTCGATGAAATTGATAAGATCGCGACACGTTCGGAAATGCAGGGTGCGGATGTCTCCCGCCAAGGCGTGCAGCGCGACCTATTGCCGCTGATCGAGGGCACCACGATCTCAACCAAATATGGCATGGTCAAGACCGACCACATTCTGTTTATCGCGTCGGGCGCATTTCATCTCGCCAAGCCCTCTGACCTCATTCCGGAACTGCAAGGACGGTTGCCGATTCGCGTTGAGTTGCAGTCACTCTCGGTCGAGGACTTTGAGGCGATCCTGACGAATACTGATGCGTGCCTGACCAAGCAATATCAGGCGTTGCTCGGCACAGAAAACGTGAAGCTCACGTTTCCAAAAGCATCGGTGCGGCGTCTCGCTGAAATCGCGTTTGCGGTCAATGAAAGCACCGAGAACATCGGCGCGCGGCGGCTCTACACGGTAATGGAAAAACTACTTGAAGATGTGAGCTTCGACGCGGATGCCAAAGCCCCCGCGTTTACCATTACGCCGGAATATGTGGATGAGAAACTCGCTGCACTTGCCAAGAGCGAAGATCTCGCACGCTACGTGTTGTAGGTACAAACACCAGCAACGGCAGGCGTTTCGAGAGCGTTTTGCCTGAAACCACCCGCAGATAGGCGAGTTTAGATTCGCGACGAGCTGCCGCCTTCGCATGCCAAACGCTGCGGCTCAATGGTCGTCATCTGTAGGGGTGTTGGAGCACAGACGTCTACTTGTTGCCGTCTCGAGCGCTCGATAGTTTTATTTTTTGTGACTGGGCGATCCAGTTGCAAGCGACCGGAAATCCGCTAGCCTTTGCCGCCCGCATAGCGCCTTGCTAACTCAGCCAGAACGTCCAGCTGACGATCGAAGTTCTGGCAGTTCAAGCACGCTGCCAGGTGCTCTTTCATTTCAACCGTCTCGTTTTCGCTGAGGTCGCGGTCGCGCTTGAGGCTGAGTAGCTTTGCCGCCTCTTTGCAGGACAACTCTCGGAGTTGGTTTTCTTTCATATCGTACCGCGCTCATCTGCCAAACCAATTGTGATCCAAGCACTCTCGTAGTCCAATCCGGGCGCGGTGCAGGATCACCCAACAGTTAGACGCGGTGATTTCCTCATCCTTACAAATTTCATCTGTATCGGCCCCCATGACTTCCCGTTGGAAAAACACACGAGCCGCCGTCGTGGGAAGCTTGTCCATGCAGCGTTCAAAGACGGCGAAAAACTCCGCTTGCTCGTGGGCCACATCCGGCAGCGCCCACGTTCCAAATTCTGCTCGCCAGTGCCCGGTTTCGTCGAACAGCTGGTCTAGCCAATCCGTGCCCGCATCTTCCGCGCCGGCAGCCGGCACCGCGGCAAATCGCTCGCGCTCGACCACAACTCTGCGCTGATAGTCGATCATTTTGAACTTGAGAATACCGGTCAGCCAAGTACGCAGACTGGAGGCACCGGCAAAACGATCGATGCCGGTCAACGCGGCAAGCATGGTCTCCTGCACGGCCTCTTCGGCTTTGTCTTCGTCGCGCAGTTTGGCGAGGGCAAAGCGCATCAGATAGGGACGCTCAGTCTCTATCGCTGCGAACATCGTTCGGCGCAGGGCGTTGGCATCGGCCATGTTCAACTTCTTTCTGCCCGATTTGGGCGGGCGAGCAAATTGGGTGGCAGTTCTGGAATTCAAGTCCGAGTTTAGTCAAACAACTCATTGAATGAAACAGGCGCGAGGCGGCATGGCCCTCTGTCGCGCAAATTTTGCATCAGCACGCTTGATTTTTCTTCGACAGCAAATATCTAGGCCTCGTTGCGCTGACATGCAGAGCCAATCCGCCGGTCACATTGCAGTCATCCATTCAGCGCACTGCAATCTACGCATTGCCGCATCGGGCGGATTCAGTCATCAACCACCTTCCACCGGGAGACCTCATGAATACACCAGTCAAACTTCACAATCTCAACGGCCGTCTTTGTTCCTCACGCCCCTCGATCGCTGCGCTTAACACCTCGCTTAAAACGTCGCTCAACGCATACCCGAGCGACGAACTCTTCTCCAGCCTCTTTCGCCCGCTTGCGGATGTCGCACCTGAAATCAAGCTCGACGTCAGCGAAGACGAAAGGTCCTACCAGGTGGTCGCGGACATGCCGGGCGTGAAGAAAGAAGATATCCACCTATCGGTCGAGCGCAATGAGGTCTCGATTGCAGCCGAGGTCAAACGTGAGTCGGAGACCAAGCAAGGTGAGCGCCTGCTGCATGCCGAGCGCACCTATGGCAAGTTGTCGCGTAGTTTTGTCGTCGCGCAGGAGATCGACGAGTCCGCCATCGATGCGAAGTACGCTGACGGCGTGCTGAAGCTGGTGCTGCCGAAGAAACAGCAGGCAACCGCAAAGCGAATCGCTATTGGCTAACGTTTTACCGAGTTGCATTGAGTTCTAGCGGGCTGCTCCGGGCGGTTACCCGCTTCTGGCTACCTAGCAGTTTGTTGAAATTCGCAATGCTGAAACCGAGTGAACGCGTTGCGTGCCACTGCCCCCTCGCTTCGCTTTCCCCCTTTGGAAAAGGGGGAAGCGGGACGCCGAGATCGCCTGCCGAACGCATATAGTGAATTTCAACAAACTGCTAGTTACCTAGTGGTGCCGCCCGCGTAGCCTAGTTGCCGCCAAACCTCATATACCGTCACCGCAACGCAATTCGACAGATTGAGGCTGCGGTTATCGGGACGCATTGGCAGTGTGACGTGTTGTTCGGCCGGCAGTTGTGCCAAGATTTCGTTGGGCAGGCCCGACGTTTCGCGGCCGAACAGCAACACATCATCCTCGCGGTAGCGCATCCGGTCAAAGCGTGTGCCGCCACCTGTCTCGACGGCGATGAAGCGGCGGCCATGCAGGCTGGCGGCACACGCTGCCCAGTCCTGATGATGGGTGACGTTGGCAAGCTCATGGTAATCAAGCCCCGCACGCCGGACACGTTTGTCATCCCACTCAAAACCGAGAGGATGCACCAGATGCAAACGGGCACCGGTGTTCGCGCAAAGCCGGATTACGTTGCCAGTATTGGGCGCAATTTCGGGTTGTATCAACACCACATCAATCATGTTCGGTGCTCCAGCACGGCGCGCGATAGCACCCATGCGTCCACCTGTTGCGCACCGGCTTTCTTTAATACGCTTGCCGCTTCTGAAAGCGTCGCGCCAGTGGTCATGACGTCGTCTATCAGCGCGATGTGCTTGCCAGTGAGATCGTCGCGGCAATCGAACGCGCCGCGTATGTTCTTGATGCGCGCCGGGCGATCGAGCCCCGATTGCGGCGGCGTCTCGCGGATTCGCAGCATTGCGCCATGCGCCGCCGGCCTACCAATCACGCGTGCAAGCCCATCGGCCAGCAACGCGGACTGGTTGAACCCGCGCTCGCGCAGCCGCTGATTCGCCAACGGCAATGCGACCAACAGATCCGGCAGACGCGCGGCGGTCGAAACCCGGGCCGCCATCGCCGAGACAAAGAAATCCACCAGTTTGAGGTCCGCGCGAAATTTGAACGATTGCACGAGGCGGTCAAGCGGGAACCGGTACTCGAATGCGGCCAGCGTGGCATCAAAGCGCGGCGTGTCGCGCAGACATTGGCCGCAGATCGCGTCGGTCGTCCCGGGCAACGCACATTGGCGGCAACTGGCTGCGGGCGTCAGTCGACGAAGGCTCTGGGCGCACGGACCACAAACCACGGCGCGATCATCGGCATCGCAAAGCACGCACGCCTGTTGGATATCAGTTAAGCGGAGGCGCGAAAACAGCCCGGTCGTTGTCGCGTTCACCATTCAGCCCAGCGCCAAATTCTTAAATCTGCGCAAGCACCAACGTGCCCGTAATTCAGGCAATTGTCGTTTTGGCAGACCGGTGGAATTGACATATTTTTGCGCCATCTTCATAGTCGAAGTTTAGCCTCCCGTCGCCCAAAGCTACCTGCTCGCCTCATTCGAAAGTCACCATGAGCTCTCTTGCCCCGCCGCCGCCCACCGCCGCCGTCCAACCGGTACACCTCTCGCGCCGCTGGCAGCCCGCCGCCTGGTCGGTCGCCGATGTCGAGGCGCTACTCGATCACCCCTTCAGCGACCTGCTGCACCGCGCGCAAACCGTGCACCGCGAACACCACGACGCCAACAAGGTTCAACTGTCCACGCTACTGTCGATCAAGACCGGCGGTTGCTCCGAGGATTGCGGCTACTGCCCGCAAGCGGCGCGCTATTCCACCGGCGTCGAAAACGAAGCGCTGCTCGACGTCGCCGAAGTCGTCGCAACGGCCAAGCTGGCCAAGCAAAATGGGGCGTCGCGTTTTTGCATGGGCGCGGCGTGGCGCGGACCGAAGCAACGTGATTTGGATCCGGTGCTCGAAATGGTTCGCGAAGTGAAGGCGCTGGGGCTTGAAACCTGCTGCACGCTGGGCATGCTGAAAGACGGCCAGGCCGAACAGTTGAAAGAGGCCGGGCTGGATTACTACAACCACAACCTCGACACCGCCCCAGAAAAATACGGCGATATCGTAACCACGCGCGAGTATCAGGATCGACTCGACACACTCGGCCGCGTGCGCGACGCCGGTATCAATGTGTGTTGTGGTGGCATCGTCGGCATGGGCGAATCACGACGCGAGCGTGCCGGGCTCATCGCCCAACTGGCCGGACTCGATCCGCAGCCCGAGTCGGTGCCGATCAACTATCTAGTGCAAGTCGAAGGCACGCCACTCCACGACGAGTTGAAAGGCGAACCGGCAATCGACTGGACAGAGTTTGTTCGTACCATCGCGGTGGCGCGCATCACTATGCCCAAGAGCTTTGTCAGGCTATCGGCCGGGCGTGAGGCAATGGATGAGGCCACGCAGGCCATGTGTTTTCTCGCCGGTGCCAATTCCATTTTCTACGGTGAGAAGTTGCTGACGACGGGTAACCCGGATGTCCTGCGGGATCGCGCGCTGTTTTCAAAGCTGGGGATTTCACCTATGTAGCCCGTATGGAGCGAAGCGCAATACGGGTTCTGCATTGAACGGATACCGACCCGCATTGCGCTTCGCTTCGCTCCATACAAACTACGGACTACCTTGGATTCACACCGACCCGCATTGCGCTTCGCTCCATGACGGGCGACAGACTATCTTGAACTTATACCGACCCGCATTGCGCTTCGCTCCATGACGGGCTACGTTGATCGCGACGATGCCACTCTCTGACTTCTCCGCCCACCTCTCAGAGCTCGCGCAAGCTGACCAGCTTCGCGCGCGCCGGCTCGTCTCGTCTGCGCAGGATGCGTCGATGGTGATCGACGGCCAACGGGTGTTTTCGTTTGCCAGCAATGACTATCTCGGCCTCGCCAACCATCCGCGTGTGGTTGAAGCGACCATGCGTGCGCTAAAAAAGTATGGGCTCGGTGCCGGTGCCTCGCACATGGTGACAGGCCACATGGCACCGCATGAAGAACTGGAAGACCGTCTGGCCAAACATGTCTGTTTGCCAAAGGCGCTGCTGTTCGGCTCGGGCTATGCTGCCAATCTCGGCATCTTGACCTCGCTGGCCGGGCGCGGCGATGTCATCTTCGCCGATAAACTCAACCACGCCTGCTTGAACGACGGCGCGCAATTGTCACGCGCCACGGTGAAGCGTTATGCCCACAATGATGTTGCCAAACTCCGCGCCCAGCTTGCCGATTGGCGCAAAAATGGCTCAAGGTCCGCGCGGATACTCATTGTTACCGACGCAGTATTCAGCATGGATGGCGATATCGCGCCGGTTCCGGAGCTGCTTGAACTGGCTGAGGAATACGACGCCCTGCTGGTGCTCGACGATGCACACGGCTTTGGCGTACTCGGCTATCGCGGGCGCGGCGTTCTTGAACACTTCAATATGCTTGGCACCAACGCCAAGCCGACCAGCGAACGTATTGTGTATATGGCCACACTTGGTAAAGCGGCGGGTGGCTACGGCGCATTCGTTGCGGGTGGCGAGGATATTGTCGATTGGATCATGCAGGCGGCACGCACGTATCTGTTCAGCACGGCAACGCCACCAGCCATCGCGGCGGGCTGCATCGCCGCGCTCGACGTGATGATCGAGGACCATGATCGCCGCCGACACCTGCGCACACTGATCGATTTCTTCAGCGACTCGCTCAAGCTGCAGTTTGCCAAGCTGCCGTTTTCACAAACCGCCATCCAGCCGATCATCATCGGCGACAACGCCACTACCCTTGCCTTTGCGGAACAGTTGCGCGAGCGCCACTTCTTGGTGCCTGCCATCAGGCCGCCAACCGTGCCGCAGGGCACATCGCGCCTGCGCGTTTCGCTTTCTGCAAACCACGTTGCCGACGATGTGTTTGATCTGATCACCGCCATCACCGACATTGAAGTGTCGCTGATGGGTCAAGCGAGGTAGGCCACGTATGACGGTGTTTGTCGATGTCTGCGGGCGCGGACCCAACTTAACCTTGTTGCACGGCTGGGGGCTCAACGGCGCGGTGTGGAACGGCGTGCGCGATGCGCTCGCCGAGCGCTACACGTTGCACATCATCGACCTGCCCGGCCACGGCCGATCACAAGGCGCAGCGGTGACAACACTTGCGGCATTCGTCGATGCCGTTGTC
>JAYVUH010000169.1:0-2547 GCA_043788115.1 Burkholderiales bacterium | reverse complement strand
GCCAGCATCCGCTGCGCAGCGCGGTTGGCAAACTCGACTCTTTCGCTGCGCCCAATCAAGAAGACACCGGCAGACAATTTGTCCAGCGCGGCCAGGCTTGCCGCCACCTTGAGGTCGGCATCGCGCAGCCGTTGCGCTACGCCGAGTGAACGCGAGATATGCGGCAACAGGAGCCGCATCTTGTCCGAGTCGCGGCGGGTGAAACTCTTGTCCCCCACGCCGCGAAAAAAGGAGCACGCGGTAGGCATCATCCCAGGCGACGTGGTGCCGAACACCAGACCTGAGAGCAGATAGTGAATCTGGTTTGGCAGCATGAATTCGCGGTACACCTCGGTCGGCGTGATGGCAGATTCCGGCAACAGTTCATCCCCCCGGAAGACATTGCCCTCGACAAACTTGCCCAACTCGGCGGCGCGCATCGCCCACAGGTCTTGCGTATGCCATTTGTCGCGCCAGGTCTGCGCCATTGAAGGAGCGAAGGCATGCGTAAAGCTGTACCCGCCCCCTATCCCGCCAACTCCCACACCCGGCACATGCATCGGTGTGAAGAGCCAGCCGCGCGGTGCATTGAGCCAATCCGCGAGCGCCGGAAGAATGCCGTCCCAGCGATCGGGGTCGGTCGCGCCTTCGTAAATCAGATCGATGACATGGCTTAACTTGGCGAGGTCGGCAACGGGGGCGGTGTTCATATTGTTTATCCGGGCAGTGTCAGGCATAAATATAGCGGGTTATCGGGGTGACGTAAAAGCACCTACGCAGAGCCGAAACACGGGCCGCGCGTTCCGTATACTGTGGCTCCAGCGCTAAAAATCCATCGGAGGGGAGATAAATGGAAGCCGCCACCTATGACAGCATCATCAGCGGCATTTATCGCGCCGCTGCCGGCTTGGGCGAATGGCGCGCCCCTCTGGAATCGATCACGCGGGAGTTCGGGTTGTGGGCCACCCAGATCATCGGCGTCGATAAGCGTTCGCAGACGTTGACGTTCAGCGTTGAAGGCGGCGAACCACCTGAATCCGCCCTAGATTATCTGCGCAGTTATCACGCCATCAACCCGCGGCTGATGCCGTCGATGCAGCTTCGGCTGGGTGAGTGGATGCATTGCCACGAACACTTCGACGACCAGTTTGTGGCAAACAGCGCGTTCTACCAGGACTTTTTGATTCCCTATGGCGGGCGCTATTTGTCCGGCACCAAGATCATTGATGACGAACACCATCTGGTGATGCTGGGCGCAATGCGCGGCTACGGCGCGCAGCCGCTGAATCAGGAAGAAGTGCAATGGTTCAAGCGTATCCGCAGCCATATGCAGGAGGCGATAGGTACCTACCTGCACCTGCGCACCACCTACGCGCAAGCCGGTGTCGGCAAACGGCTGCTCGACGAATTCCGCTACCCAGCGGTGTTGGTCGATCAATACCGCGCCATCGTCTATAAAAACCAGTCTGCAGCCAAGTTATTAGCCAAGAGCGAAACGCTTGTCAGTGCAAACAATCTACTGCGCTGCAAAGGCTCTAAGGACGACACCAACATGCTGGAGGCGCTGCGCTCGCTTGGTCTTAATCGCCCTCCGTCACCCGGAGCAACAGCAAACGCGCCGGCAGGCGCCCCAACAAACGCACCGGCGCGGCGCAACCGGGTCTTTGTGCGGCTCACCAAAAGCGTTGGCGGGCGCGGCGCGGCGCGGCGCTGTTCCTCACGGCGATTCGCCCGGAAGAGGTCATGCAGAGTTTCGGCCACACCTCGCTCGCGCTCTTGGTGCTGCATGAGCCGTCGAACGAACGCAAGTTCGACCCGTTCATCATCGGCGAGATTTTCGGCTTGACACCGGCCGAGTCGCGCGTCTCAGTACGCGTGGCGCAGGGAAAAAGCATCGAACAAATCGCGCAAGATACCGGCGTATTGCAATCGACGATCCGCTCGCAACTCAAATCGATCTTTGCCAAAACCGGGACCGGACGGCAGAGTGAACTCGCTTTGCTGTTGGCGGGGCTGCCGGATTTGTGAAGACTCCCAGAGGGGAAAATGACTGAAACCGTTGGTGCGAGCGCGTTGCAGCCCCATTTCCAAAGCCACGTGGTGGCAGCCATGGGTTGGCGTCATCGCCCGCCCTCACAGCTCGGGCATCCGGGGAAAGCCGGCGGCTTTCATTTGCGCAGCAACGCCAGTGTGCTACGCTTTTGTTTCACTCGAACGCCAACCCGCACCGCTAGGAGACCGCCATGGCCCTGATGGACTTCATCAAGAAGCAGTTTATCGACGTCATCCATTGGACCGAAGAGGCCGATGGCGTGCTCGCCTGGCGCTACCCGATGCAGGATATGGAGATCCAGAACGGCGCGATTCTCACGGTGCGCGAGTCGCAATTGGCGGGGTTTGTGAACGAAGGCGTGATGGCCGACATATTCCAGGCCGGCAAGTTCAAGCTGACCACGCAAACCCTGCCGCTGCTCACCAACCTGATGAACTGGGACAAGCTGTTTGAATCTCCATTCAAGAGCGACGTCTACTTCTTCTCGTCGCGCCTGCAACTCGACCGCAAGTGGG
>JAYVUH010000168.1:0-5316 GCA_043788115.1 Burkholderiales bacterium | reverse complement strand
TGCTAGTGGCCGCGACGTGATTGCGCTGCTGGGCGGCCTCGTCGCGGATTGTCGTCGGGGCGACTGCGTTTGTCTGTGCCAGCGACGCGACCACGCGCGCCGCCTCGTCGTCCGCGGGCGATGGCGGCGCGATGGCGGCGCATCCGGCTACCACTAGCAGAAGCGCACAACAGGTCAGGTTCAGTCGTTGGCATCTATTTGCCATGTCGCTGTCTTGGCAGAATCACACGAATGCGCGCACCCACCGACGCCACCGCATCAACGGTTCCGCGGTGAAGCTCCACGTAGTCCCGCACAATGGCAAGACCAAGACCGGTGCCTCCGGCACCCGACTTGATGGCAGCTTCGGTGCGGTAAAACGGGTCGAACACGCGTTCGAGGTCTTTCTCTGCAATGCCTAGGCCATCATCAAGCACCTCAATCACCGCGTTCTCGCCCTGCTTGACGAGCCGGACGGTGATCGTCCCGCCGGGTGGCGAGTACTTGATGGCGTTGGAGATCAGGTTATCCATGACCACCCAAAGTTTCTTGGCGTCACCGACGACGGACGTTTTTTCGTATTGACGGCGCACGCCGAGCGTCTTCGCCACTAGGGCGATCTTGTGCGTGTCGAGAACCTCGTCGATCAAATCGAGCAGCTGCAGCGGCGCGAGATCGAGTGCGTCGGCCTCACTTAATCGTCGCGCAGACTGCGCCTGACTGTAGGTAAGCAGGTCCTGAATTAAACGTTCCAGCGACTGCGAATTCTGTTTGAGGATGCGCGCGACCTCGCGCTGTTCTTCGTTCAGCTGCCCGACCACTTCTTCGGCAAGCAGGTCGGATCCTTCGCGCAGCGCGGTGAGCGGCGTTTTCAGTTCGTGGGAAATATGTTGAAAGAATCGTGTCTTCTGATCTTCGAGCTCGATCAGGCGTTGACGAAGCCAGTCGAGCTGTTCACCGAGTTTCTCGATGTCGCGCGGCCCGGTCACACGGATGCGTTTTGCGAGCTTGCCTTCGCCCAAACGATTGATCGCGGCGTCGAGATCAGCGATCGGCCGCGCCAACAGGTAGGTGAAGCCGGCGATCATCAGCAGCGCCGATGGAACCATCGCCAGCATTTGCCAGAACACGAGGTTGCGCGACTTGGCCGCCGAGGCGCGCAGTTTTTCGACTTCGGCCTCGACACTCTGGTCGGCAAGTGCATTCAGCTTTTGTGCGTGATCGGAGACATTGCCGAATTCGCGTTCCATGCGCCGTTGCAGGTCAGCCGACGCGGGAAGGGTCGAGAGTGAGCGATAGGCGGGCTCTTCAAGTTCACGGATCGCCGCCGCTGCGTTCAACACGCTGGTTTCCAGCGGCAAGGCTTCTAGTTGCTTCAACTGCGTCAGCCAGTTGTCACGCGTGCGTTTGTAGCTCTCGATCAGATCCCGATCGCCGGATACAGCATAGAGGCGTGCGGTTCGCTCGAGTACCAGCGACATGGCACTGAGCTGGCGCGCGCTTTGTGTGGCCAAGGTGGCGTTGTAAACCGCTTTCTGGCTTTGCTCAGAAAGACGTTCGATCGAGAACGCGTTCGACACCAGCCCGGCGATCAACGGCAGGGCGACGATGGCAAAGCCGATCAGCAGCAGGCTGAGGAAAGACGTTGGATAGCGCAACCGCATCGAGGGATATGTGTGTTGTTATAGACGGAGCCGTAAACGAGAGTAGCAGAACTAGGGAGGGTCTGATCAAGTTCATGCAATTCATTTTGCGGCGACATCGGGGCATCTGCGTTGTGATGCTTCTCGTGCGGTAGCCCCGCAACGCACCTTCGTCGCATGCCTAGCAGCTGCCCTAATCTCACCACAATCTGAACCAAAGCAACTTAATCAGACCCTCCCTAGCTCAGCAAAGCTTGTGCCAAGCCTCGGTCGCGGTGCGGTGCTAAAATTTGTGTACCAAACCAAGTTAGCGAAAGTATCAATATGGCAATGTACGAATCTGACATCACCAAGTTTGTGCGCGACATGCTGGATCAGCAGCCTGCGCTCAAGGAATTGCAAAAGCACAACCGCGCGACTTGGTGGGACAAGCAACTCGATGCCGATCAACTCAAGCGCGATCAGGATTCCGAGGCGCCCAAGGCGCCGTATGCCTACTTCCCCTTGCCGGTTGCGGCTATCGACGATAAGGTCTGAGTCGGCGACGCCCACCAAGCGGTCTGAATCGCGTTGTTATCGAAACCCCAAAAATTTGTCATTCCCGCGAACGCGGGAATCCATAACCCATAACCCATAACCCATAACCCATAACCCGTTTGCTCTCAGTGACATACGCCGTATGGGTTCCCGCTTTCGCGGGAACGACAGAGATTTTTATTGAGGTTAAAAATCTTGAAAGTCCTCGACTGGCGGGCTATTCCAGCCAATAATGCCTGAAAGTGCCCGCCAGTCGGGGACTTTCATTTTCTGTTTCGCGCCATCTGAAAAGAATGCCAACTCATGATGTTCCGTGCCATTGTCGCCTTGCTTGCCCTGCAGATTTGCACCGTTTCCACTGCCGTGATCGCCGAGGAGGGTATGTGGACGTTCGACAATCTACCGCGCGATCAAATGAACGCCAAGTATTCGTTCGTGCCGGACAAGGCCTGGGCCGACCACGTCATGCGGGCCGCTGTCAATGTCGGCGGCTGCTCGGCGTCGTTTGTCTCGGCGCAGGGATTGGTGATGACCAACCACCACTGCATTTCCGGTTGCCTGCAGCAACTCTCCAGTGCCAAGAAGAATTACCTGCAAGACGGTTTTCTGGCCAGAAAAACCGAAGACGAAATGACGTGCCCGACGACGGAAGTCAGCCGACTCGAGGAGATCACGGATGTAACTGGCGTGGTGACTGCCGCCACCAGGGGGCTAGCTGGCGAGGCGTACAAGAATGCGCTCAACGCGACGTCGGCCAAGCTTGCCGCCAGTTGCGTCGGCGACAAGCGGGCAACGGTGCGTTGCAATGTCGTGACGCTGTATCAGGGCGGGCAATATCACTTGTATCGCTACCACCGCTACTCGGACGTGCGCTTGGTGTGGGCACCGGAGGATGCGTCGCCCGGATTTGGCGGCGACCCGGATAACTTCAACTTTCCTCGCTTCGGTCTTGATGCGGCGATGTTGCGTGCCTACGAAAACGGCAAGCCTGCGACGGTCAAACACTTTTTTCTGTTCAGCGCCGATGGCGCCAAATCCGCAGAGTTGGTGTTTACGGCCGGCAATCCGGGCCGAACCAGCCGACTGTTGACGGTTGCACAACTCGAGACCTTGCGTGATGTCAGGCTCATCGCCAACATCCGGCGCGGCTATGAATTTCGTGGTGTTCTCACCCAATATCGAAAGCAGGGCGGCGAACAGGCGCGCGTGGCCTACAACGACCTGACCGGGCTCGAGAACGGCCTCAAAGTGTTCACGGGTCAGCTGGTCGCGTTGCAGTCGCCGGAACTCATGGCGCGAAAGCGCGCCGAGGAAACGGCGTTGCAGAAATTCGTCGCGGCCGATGCAACACTCAACGCGGAGGTTGGTGCCGCGTGGGGCGCGGTTGCGCGTGCACAGGCCGTCTACCGGGAGATCGAAAATGAATACGAGGCCATCGAAGCCGGGCGCGGATTCAACAGCCGCTACTTTGTACTCGCACGCAGCATCCTACGCGGCTTGGAGGAACGTGCAAAAACTGACGGCGAGCGCCTGCCAGAGTTTTCGGCCACGCGCCTGCCGCTGCTCGAGCGCCAGATCAATTCGCCCGCTCCGATCTATCCTGATTTCGAAATACTGAAGCTGGAGTTCTCGCTCACCAAGATGCGCGAACTGCTCGGTACAGACGATCCGATAGTGCAGCGAGTGCTTGGTCGCGAATCGCCCGCGCAGGTTGCCAAGCGCTTGGTCGAAGGCACCAAGCTCGGCGACCCGGCTTATCGCAAGGTGCTGTGGTCCGGCGATCGCGCGGCACTCGATGGGTCTGATGACGCGTTTATCCGATTGGCGCGCGACATCGACAGCGCGGCGCGCACAATCCGCAAGCGCTACGAAGACGAGGTGAGTGCAGTCGAGCAAAAGAATGCCGAGTTGATCGCCAAGGCGCGTTTCGCCAAGGACGGCAACAAAAACTATCCGGACGCAACCGGTACGCTGCGCTTGAGCTACGGTGCCGTCGAAGGCTGGACGGAGCGCGGCAAACCGGTGGTGCCTTTCACCGATTTTGGCGGCGCGTTCAATCGACATACCGGCGCGGCGCCATACGCACTGCCGGCGTCGTGGATGGCCTCCAAAGATAAACTCAATCTTACGCAGAACTTGAATTTTGTGACCACCAATGACATCATCGGTGGCAATTCTGGTAGCCCCATGATTAATCGCAAGGCGGAGATTGTCGGGCTCGCCTTCGACGGAAACAAGCATACCTTCAGCGGTGCCTACTGGTTCGACGGGCAACGAAACCGCACGGTGGGTGTGACCAGCGGCGCAATCCTAGAGGCGCTGAAAAATATCTATGGCGCGTCGGAGTTGCTCGCGGAGATCAACAGGAAGTAGTTTCCTACTGCCAGATCAGCAAAAAGCCCACCGGTTGGTGGGCTTTTTTTTATCCAAGCCGCGTCATTCAGCGTGTTGAGCGCTCGCTCCGCTGTCCCACCCAATACAACAATCCGACAATCAGCAAATACGGAATGAGCGACAGCAGATCCGCATTTGCGCCTTCGAAAAATGGATTGTTGGCGACCGACCAATCGTTGATGGCTTTGTCGAAATTGGTGAGCACACCAGCAGTGAACGCGATCAAGATGCCCGCCAAAGCCCCTCCCGCGATGTAGCCGGAGGACAGCAACACGCCCGCGCCTCGATCGCCTGCTGCGGTGCGCTCGGCTTGCGTCGCATTCACCATGTCCGGCCGACGGTTGCGGCTGCGATCGACCAACCAGCGCACTATGCCGCCGACAAAAATAGGGGCGGAGGACGACAGCGGCAAATACACGCCGACCGCAAACGGCAGCGCCGAGATGCCACACATTTCCAGAATCAAGGCGATCATGACGCCGAACATCACCAACGCCCACGGCAGTTGCTGATCGAGTATGCCTTTGATGATGTACGACATCAGTACCGCTTTCGGCGCATCGTATTTGCGTACTTCGGTGCCATCCGGACGCTTGTTATGGGTACCGTTGATGCCCGGATCGACCATGTAAACGGCAGCGCCTGTGTCATCGACCAAGTATTTTCCGGCCGGACCATCCTTGATGTCGGTTTTATGCCACACGCGATAGGATTTCGCATCTGTGGTCGCTTGTGAGCCGATGAGCGAAGCCGTTTCGGTAAG
>JAYVUH010000167.1:0-3573 GCA_043788115.1 Burkholderiales bacterium | reverse complement strand
GTGAATTTGCCGCCTTTGATCAGTGTGGTTACCTTACCGCTCTTGATATCCATTTCGACGATGTCGTATGGCTGATCGCCGCGCCGGTCGGCGCTGGGATTAAAGTTGAAGACCACACGTTTGCCATCCGGTGACAGATCAAACTCATGTTGATCGGTGTCAAACTGCGGCAGCTCGAACATCGTTCCGGCAAATAGATCACGACACTTGCCGCCGCGCAGATCGATGACATGCAGATGTGGGGCGCGACCGTCACTCAGCCAATGATCCCAGTGGCGAAATGCCGAATGCTCCACAACGTGGGCCTTAACCTTGTCGTCCTGCTTTTCCTTAAGGCGGCGGGCCTGCTCCTTGTCTGACTTGAGATCGGGCCACACCCAAGAGATAAACGCGATGCGCTTGCTATCGACAAACCACTTGATGCCCGACACTCCGGTACTGATATTCGATACGCGTGTCGCTTCACCGCCATCCGGCGCGATGGTGTACAGCTGCGGCTCTTTGTCGTCATGTCGTTTTGCGACAAAGGCGATCAACTTGCCGTCGGGTGACCACGCTGCCTGCCCGTCCTTTTCACCACACGCGGTCAATCGTCGTGGCTCGCCGCCGAAGGTCGATAGCAACCACAGCGAGGTCGCGGATTTGTTCGCCTCCATATCGTAGTCGGTCAACGAGCATACGGTCTGAGAGCCTTCCGGGGACATGGAAAGCCCCGAGGGGCGCTTGATCTTCCAGAGGTCTTCAGCGGTAATGATTGTTTTTTTCATGACTGACCTTGATGATTCGTTCGGATGACTTGGCGCCGACGCGTAAGCCGAGGGCACGCGCCATTTTGCCTTGCCTTTTCAATGCGAGACAGACATTCTCATCCCCCAATTCGGGGTCTGGTCGTTCAGCCGGTGTCTCAATCCCTCGGGCCGCAGGTGTCGCGCTGACGGAGACGGCGGGTGGCGACGGGCTGGCGTAGCAACGCTCTGTCAAAATGGCGGTTCCCGTTTATTCGAGACACCCCATGCCTGCTGCGATCTGGTTCAACCGCCCCACTGTCGAACAAATGCGCTCACCGATGCGCACGTTGGACGCCCATCTCGGCATTGTGTTCACCGAAATTGGCGACGACTACCTGAAGGCCACGATGCCTGTGGATGAGCGCACAAAACAACCATTCGGCCTGCTTCATGGTGGCGCATCGGTCGCGCTCGCCGAGACGTTGGGCAGCGCCGCTGGGTATCTTTGCATCGACCCCGCGAGATCGAACGTAGTTGGTCTGGAAATCAATGCCAACCACATACGCGGGGTGCGTGAGGGCATTGTCACCGGCACCGCACGTCCGATCCACATCGGTCGTGCCACCCAACTCTGGGAGATTCGCATTACAGACCAGCAAGACAAATTGGTGTGCATTTCGCGCATCACGCTGGCGGTGCTAGAAAAATCGCGTCCAAGCGGAGCGGACTGAGGCGTATCGGTCGCAAATGCGAACGCGCCGGAAGGCACATGGCATAAACTAGGAAACCTCTGATTAAGTCCATTTCGTCGTTTCGATGTTGCCAAATGAGGTTGTTGCTCACATAAAATATCTCCTTACATATCAAACATATGCGGCCTCAATATTTTTATTGCTCGCGCCTAGCCTGACTTATAACCAGCCACTTGGCCACCGCCTTTTGGTGGCTTAGTGGAATGGCTAGTAGTTTCATCAGAACTGAACTTAATCAGAGGTTCCCTAGCGTTCGAACAATAACAACAGCGATGTTTCGCAGCGGTATCGCGCTGAGTTTCGTCCACCCGCACGCTCCGCACTTTCCGTGTTTCCCGCGCTTCCTGCGCTTCCCGCGTTTTTCTCCAGACATGCTCAACCGCTTTCTCGCCCCCTATCGCCACTTTCTGGCGCTGCCAAACGTGCGTCAGACGCTCCTCATCAGCTTCCTGTCGCGTATGCCGGTCGGTATGATCGCGTTATCGATGGTCATGTTTTTGCGTGAGGCGTTGGGAAACTTCAAACTCGCCGGCATGATGCTGGGGGTCCTCTACTGCGCGATGGCGGTGTCCTCGCCGATCAAGGGACGTCTGATTGACCGTATCGGACCTCGCCTGCCGTTGATCATTTGTGGCGTGCTGGATCCGCTGTCATTCGGCCTGTTGATCATCGCCGTGTGGATGCAATGGCCGATGCCAGTGATCGTTGCGTGCTTGATTTCAATGGGACTCTTTACCACACCGATTGCGACCATGACGCGCGCCATGTGGCGTCATCGCTTTGAGGCGGATAACGAGCGGCGCATGGCCTTTGCAGTCGATTCCATTCTCATGGAGATCAATTTCACGCTCGGACCGGCCATCATCGGCATCGTACTGGCGCTGGCCAATCCGCGGGCGGCAATACTGGTGGCGTGGATGTCTGCGACCACGTCGATTCTTATTTTCATGCGCACGCCGGCCCTCAAGTACTGGAAGCATGAAGCAGACGTGGAGCGCCATTTGCTGGGACCGTTAACCGACCCGCGCCTGTTACTACTGTTCGTCGTACTGTTCGGACTGTCGATGGCTTGCGGTATGCTGGAAGTCGGCTATCCGGCCTACATGACCTCGCTCCTGTTGCCGGCATTCGCGGGGGTGCTGCTGTCGATCAACTCCTTCGGCAGTGCCGTCGGCGGCGCGCTGTTTGGTGCGACCAACTGGAAGATGCCGATGGAGCGCCAATTCGCGATCCTGCTGGCGATGTTCGGTGCCTTGATGTTTCTACATTTGACGGTTGACGCGAGCGAAGCCCGCACCCTATTCACGTTGGTGGCGTTCGTTGCCGGCTGTGCGATCTCGCCCGCATTCGCGCTGCAGGCATTGCTCATTTCACGCATGGCGCCCGCCAAATACACGACAGAAGCGTTCACTTGGTCCGGCACGTTTATCGTCACCGGACTGGGGGCCGGCATGGCACTGGGCGGGGTGCTGGCTGAGGTCAACCACGTCAAAGCGCCATTTGCGGCGGGCGGTGCCGTCTTGCTGGTGGTTGCGGCATTGACTTTGCTAATGCCCACCAAGCCGCGTGACGTCTAATTCCGTCGCAATCCACGAAATTCGAAATGTATGGGCCCCCGCCTGCGCGAGGGCAGGTGGTTGTGGTTTGTGGCGGCCCCTGAAGTGCTCTCTGAATTTTTCTGCGCTTTCTGTACAGACAGCGGCGGCCTAATCATTCACCTGCTCCCGCGTAGGCGGGAACCTAATCTGGATCTGATCATGTTCAGGTGAGAACGACGCGCCGCACGGCTCCAGCGCAGGCGCGTGAGGAGCGGGCGCGAAAGGTGTTAATAGGCTACTGAACGCCTTCATCGATAAACACGCCCGGCGGCAACCCTACCGTCTCGATACCCTCTTCACGCAGCGCCTGTGATTCCTCGCGCGACACTCGACCACGGATATTGCGGTGTTGCTCCTCACCATAGTGCATTTTGCGCGCGGTCTCAGCAAAGTCACTGCCGACGTTTTCCGTATTGGTCAGCACAAACTGCTTGAACTGTTTGAGCATGTGCTCTTGCAGGCCGGGAACCATCGAGGCACCAACCACGTCCTGCT
>JAYVUH010000166.1:0-5164 GCA_043788115.1 Burkholderiales bacterium | reverse complement strand
CGGGCGAGGATTGAAACCTTTACGCTCGGTCTTGTCGTTGACGTTGACTTGGTTGCGCCTGCGCGAGAGCGCGGGCGAGGATTGAAACATTGCAGCGGACAGCAGCGCGCGGCAGATCGCTTTGTTGCGCCCGCGCGAGAGCGCGGGCGAGGATTGAAACCGCCAAATGACCTTGGCCGCGTTTGTAACTGACGGTTGCGCCCGCGCGAGAGCGCGGGCGAGGATTGAAACAGTATTGGCTGGTGGGCGGTTGTGTCGGATGACTAGTTGCGCCCGCGCGAGAGCGCGGGCGAGGATTGAAACATAGCAAATCGCACGCAAAAAAAATTGAAGCTATGTTGCGCCCGCGCGAGAGCGCGGGCGAGGATTGAAACCTACGCCTCACATTCAAGAGACTAGCCCATGAATGTTGCGCCCGCACGAGAGCGCGGGCGAGGATTGAAACAATTCAATGCCAATGCAGTTGCGCTGCAATCGGTCGTTGCGCCCACGCGAGAGCGCGGGCGAGGATTGAAACACGACTTCCGCGCCCTTTACGCCGATAGATGGGACGTTGCGCCCGCGCGCGAAGATTGAAACGACGTCAACCGCGCCGGGCAAACCGAAGGCATTGGGTTGCACTCGCGCCGCGCACGCAGGAGGGTATTCCAATGCGCTTACTTACGCTTGGCTGGGAGTCTGATGGCATTTCGATATTGTCAGGGAGCTAACCAATCAAGTGCCTTTTACGGCCGCACACCCGGCGATTCGATCGCCATACCCGCCGCCCGTTGCGCCAAATATGCCTCGATTGCGACCAACTCATCGCTGCCAAACGCATACGGCTCTGCCCGTACGCCGACCATGCAGTTGCGAAGCCGTCGTTGCAGACTTCCAACCGCCTGCCATTCCAGCCGGTAGATCGGGTAGCCGGTCGGATGTGCTTCCGGAATCTTGTGCCCCGCCAGCGCGCGCCCGGCGTTGGACACATGGCAGTCGCGGCAGCTCAGATCGATTTGCCCGATCCGTTGATTAAAGAGCGCTTCACCGCGCGCATGCGCCGGCGCAATGCGCTCGTCGGCCGGTGGTGCTATTGGCATGCCACGCGATTGCATAGCGACGAAACTCTCTAGGCTTAGCAGCGTTTGGTGTTCGGGCGCGAGTGGCGGCGCCTGCATACGATTGGATCGGCAAAAGTTGATTTGGCCTTGAAGGTTGATGACTTGCCCGGTCTGACTTGAAAACGTCGGATATCGCGCCGCGACACCCTTCATGCTTGTCTTGGCGTCAGCGTGACAACTCGCGCACGATTTGCCAGCTGCACCCTCGGCTTTCGTCCACAGCGCTTTCCCTTCTTTCACCCACAGCATCGCCGGATTTTGCGTGTCGTCGCGTTGCAGCGCCTGCGTGGAAGGCTGCATGAAGTCGAACCCGGAGCGGCGCGACTCTTTTGCGGCCGGTTGCGCAATCGAAAGACTGGCACTTAACAACATCACGCTGCCAAGCGCCATCCTGAAAAAATTCACAAGACGCCCCAACTCATCGCACACTCAACACGGAGCGTTCGGTTTGTGCAAACCCATTGTCACCCGTCCACGAA
Source organism: Burkholderiales bacterium (assembly GCA_043788115.1). Lineage (GTDB taxonomy): Bacteria > Pseudomonadota > Gammaproteobacteria > Burkholderiales > Usitatibacteraceae > UKL13-2. The sequence continues at coordinate 3,585 of JAYVUH010000166.1, read as the reverse complement.
AACACAAATGTTCCGCTGACCGTGGCGCGCGCATGGAACAACAGCGAAGGGTTTGCGGCGATCGCCGCATGCATTGTCGCGGCGAAAACCAACTCGCCGCCGCCCAGTTTGCCGGCCGACACAAAGCGACAACTAAAGCGCCGAATCAAATCCCGCGCCAGCATATCGCCGTCGCTGGAGCGCCGATAGCCTGTCTCCATCGGATGCTGGATCAAAACCCGCAACTCGATGACTTCGCCCTGGTGGGCGGTGGTGGGGACGGTGATGAGCGTGCGCGCCATAGAAGTGAAGTCGATCAGTCTTCGATGCACGCCGCCAGCGTGACCAACACGTCAACGGTGTGTGTCCAGCAGCTGCCGTCGCTCATGCGTGCGACAGCAACAATCTTCTGGGTCATGGCTAAGCGAATGCGCGTCGCTACTCGGGCACGACCACTCATCGGGGACAATACAAGCTCCGCAACCTCGCGCTGCGGGTTTTTCTCATTGAACACGACGATACCGGCCACGTAGTCGCGTGCCGTCATCGGACTCTGTACGACCACCTCGATCGGCACACTGTTGCCGTTGTCGACGAGAGGCGCGATATCCAGCCTGACGCGTCCTTCCCTAATCGTCGCGCCGTTGGCGTAGGCGCGAACGAGTGCCGCCAAGGCGTCGTCCTGTGCGTGCAATGTTGTGGGGCGAACGACGATCGCTGCGACGAGTGCCGTGGTCGTGGCGAGGAAGGTTCGACGGTTGAAGGGCGTTTGCATTTGCTTCGGGTAGTCGGAATTTATCGTGAGAAGGAAAGCCAATTGGACAGAAATCGCCCGACACCGTGCGGTTGAGGCTTGCTCTTAAATTTCGCCAACGGGCTACTCTGCGAAGACTTCCCTTAGCGTTTCCAACGTAACGTCCAACGTCTTTGCGGAGAGAGAGCCCGTTTTTTTAACCAATCTCGCCTTGTCGACCGCCCGAATTTGATCCAACAGAATTAGGCCCTTCTTGCCAGCATGTGTGACTGCGATGCGAAACGGAGCCGACCGACTCTTGGTTGTCATTGGCGCCACTAGAACTGTTCTCAAATGATCGTGCATCTCTGCCGGCGACACCACGGCACATGGCCGCTGCTTTCGATTTTCGCTGCCAACTGTCGGGTCCAGATTCACCAGCCAAATGTCTCCGCGTGCTACCACGCGAGCTCCGCGTCGTTCTCATTGGCAAACGCACCAAGAGCAAGCGAATCATCGCCCGCCTTCGCGAGCTTCTTTGACGCTTCCGCCCACCCTGATCGCACTGGCTTGTTTGGCCGACGCAGGACAAGCGCATCTCCCTCGATTGTCATCTCGGCTTCGCCCTCCAGTCCAATCTGGGCAAGTAGCGGCTTCGGAATGACGACCCCTTGAGAATTGCCTATCTGTCGAATGGTCGTTTTCATATCTCTGTCTCAATCCAAATGCGCGGTTGTGGTGTCAGGAAATGCGCATAGCGTGTTGTGACAAAGTGACAACAGAGGCTATTCGTTTTCAGGCCCCATAAGCTCAGCATCATGGGCGTCGAAAACGACTACTGCGTTGGTAAATGCAATACAACCGCCGCGTACCGCCCCAAAGCGGACGGATTGCTCAGGTCAGAACTTTCAAGCCGTGCTTTTGCACAACGTTGAGCAGCTTTAGGGCCATGCCGCTTGGGCGCTTTGCACCCGATTCCCATTTCTGCACAGTTGATTCGCTGGTATTGAGGTAGCGGGCAAAAATAGGCTGACTCACCTGATTGTTTTCGCGAATTGTCTTGATCTGCTTCGGCTTGATTTCGATCGGTATCGCCAAGCAGGATTCATCGAATTCTCGAAGCGTCAATTTGCTAATCGCGCCTACTTTATGCAGGGCGCGCGCGGAAGCATGGATTGCTTCAAAGGCATTGCTTTTGAATTTACGTTTTGTCGTCATGGCAGATCTCGATTAGGTCTTTGTCCTTCAATAGTAGGACGAGTTGCTTTTCAGTCAGCCCGGCATAGGCCTTTGCTAACTTACGAAAGGCAACCAACTCGGCAAGATCAATATTTTCACGATCCTTCTTCGCAAACAGATATTCATAAATCCAGCCGCGCTCGGCTTTGGCAAGAATGATCGACCGATGCATATTGTCGTTCAACCGCCTCTTGAATACACCTCCGCCTAAGTCGTCCGCTTGTCCTTTTATGACTTGGCGGATGGCCTGACACAACTCAACGTCAGCGATGAGCGCTTTCTTCGCCGCTTTAGCAAACCCGGCCGCCTTAAAGACGCGCACCGCTGTTTGACTAGTTTTGGACATACACAAAGAGTAGCACTAAGTGCTACGGCTGTCAATTCGAATCCTAGTTCTGGGCGACCAGTCAATCAGGCAGAATTTGACCCATAGCGGCTGTACGAATTTCCCGAAAGCGGCGGTTAACGTCTCGCGCAGAATATTCGTCGCTGACCCGTTTTATGGTTGACCCGTTTTATGGTTTTATGAATCGATCAAGATATGGAATCAGAAAGCACCAGGGGACGTCCGCTTCTGGCAGAACCGCGCTCCACAATATGCAACTAACGCCCCTTATACCGCTCCACGCCAACAAGCCGATAGTCGATGGCGAAACATATCTTCACAGGGTCAGTTTGACCGGCAATTGCCTCAAAACGAGCTGACTTGATGGCGTCTGTTGCTACCTTTCCCCAATATCGTTCCATGCCTTTCATGGACACCACATTGGTTGCGTGCGCCGAAATGACCGCGCCCGTCTGCGGATTTACGTCGAGCAGCATGCTGACGCTTGCCTGAGCGCCAGCCCGTCGCGCCTCGACTGGGTAGCTTGCTTTGATTGCGGCTGTCGCCTCCTCTCGATTGCTGAGAGGTGGTGCCTGTAGCGCGTTGTGCGATGTCTTTGTCGCTTCTCTGTGAGTAAGGTGTACGCGCCCTACGCCGTCAATAATCACAAACTCAAATTGCAACTCACCGACGGATTCGACGGGAACACATCTTTCGGATCGGACAACTGCGAAATTAGCCGTCTTGAGTGCAGCTAGCGCGGCCTCCTCAAACTCGGCATTCTTGGGGGTAGACGTAAGTGCCCGCACTACCTTTGCATTACCCAGAATGTCAATCAACACCTCGGCATCAACCCGTCCGGTCTGCCCTTGCTTTAAGCTCACTTGCGGAAAGTTTACTGCCTCAATCCTCTTTACCCTCGCCCAACTTTTTGGGTCGTCCGCGTGATAAACGGTAGGCGCGTTGGTTTCAGAGGCCGCTTTTTTGCCTTCATCGCTTACTCCAGATGCGGCGCAATGCGTAAACGTTGCATTTGCGACTAAGAACTGAATTGCGAAAACTACTAAGCTTCGTCGCATGCTCTTGTACCCCATAGTTTTACATCCTCAACACCGATAGATCCACGTCCAATCTGCAACACTAACGGTCGGAGTCAAAGTTGAAAGGCCTGCACCTAGTGTCAGAACCACATTGACACCTGGGGTCGGAGTGAGGCAGTCCGGTTTTCGTGGACAGATTAATTAAGCACCTCTGTACATCTTCTCGAACTGCTCGGGGGTTCGATAGCCGAGCGATTGGTGAATACGTC
>JAYVUH010000165.1:0-30170 GCA_043788115.1 Burkholderiales bacterium | reverse complement strand
CCCCGTTCGTGGTGAGCCTGTCGAACCACAATCTGATTCAATGGAATCAACGCGTTACATCAATACCCTTCGACGAGCTCAGGGCGAACGGGGAGGTTGAGAAGTTCCCAACTACGATTACTTCAGGAACATCCGATACGCCGGGTTATCGGTCTCGTCACAGTAGGCGTAGCCCAGCGTCTTCAGGAACTTGGCGAACCCCACGCGTTCGTTTTTGGGGATCTGTAGTCCGACCAAAATGCGCCCCACATCTGCGCCGTGATTGCGATAGTGGAACAAGCTGATGTTCCAACTGGGCGACATCGACGACAAGAAATTCATCAACGCTCCCGGTCGATCCGGAAACTCAAAACGATAAATCTGCTCGTCAGCCGCTAGTGGTGAGTGTCCGCCGACGAGATGACGTACGTGCAGCTTGGCCAGTTCGTTGTCGGACATATCGACGGCGGCAAAGCCCTGTTTCTTGAAGTAAGCCACCAACTGACGCGGCTCGTCGCGCCCCTTGATCGCCACACCAACAAACACGTGCGCTTCGCGTGAGTCGGCGATACGGTAGGCAAACTCGGTGATGTTGCGCGGGCCGAGCGCTTCGCAAAAGCGTTTGAAGCTGCCGCGTGTTTCCGGCACCGTGATGGCGAGCAGCGCTTCGTGGTGTTCACCGACTAATGCGCGCTCTGCGACGAATCGCAGGCGATCAAAATTCATATTGGCGCCGCAGCAAATTGCCACAAAGGTCTTGTTGCGAGCGCGGGTCTTCTCAACATAGCGCTTGATACCAGCCAACGCGAGACCACCGGAGGGCTCCATCACCGAACGCGTGTCTTGGTAGATATCCTTGATCGCTGCACAGATCTCGTCGGTCGTGACCAGCACCATCTCATCGACCAATTTCTGCGCCAGCCGGAAGGTCTCCTCACCAACTTGTTTGACGGCGACACCGTCGGCGAACAGGTTGACGTGTGGCAAGGTCACGCGCTTGCCCGCGGCGAGCGACGCCGCCATCGCGTTTGAGTCGACCGGCTCCACGCCAATGATCTTGGTCGCAGGCGAGAGCGCCTTGATATATGCCGCGATACCGGCGATCAGGCCGCCACCGCCAACCGGCACGAATACCGCATCAATCGGATGCTGGTACTGCCGCAATATCTCCATGCCGATGGTGCCTTGCCCAGCGATGACCAGCGGATCATCATACGGATGCACGTAAACCAGCTTGCGTTTGGCGGCGAGCGTTTTCGCGTATTGCCCCGCCTCGTGGTAACTGTCCCCCTGCAACACCACAGTCGCGCCGCGTCGCGAAACGGCGTCGATCTTGATGTTCGGCGTGGTGGTCGGCATGACGATGGTTGCCTTGCAGCCCAGCTTTTGCGCGGCCAGCGCAACACCCTGTGCGTGGTTGCCGGCACTCGCGCAAATGACGCCGCGCTTGAGTTCGGCCGGTGACAGGTGCGCCATCTTGTTATAGGCACCCCGTAACTTGAACGAAAAAACCGGCTGCAAGTCCTCGCGCTTGAGCAGCACACTGTTCTGCAACGCTTCCGAAATGCCGGTCGAGCGGTCGAGTGGCGACTCGATGGCAACATCGTAGACGCGGGCTTGCAGGATTTTCTTGAGGTAGTCGGTCGGCATGGCGGGCGGGGCGTTGATAGCAGCGTTCTTTTTTATGGGTGCACGCCACAATGTAACAAGAAATTCGCTATCCTTCTCAGATGAGTACAAAACCTGACCAAAATGCGCTGAAAGCGGCGGCGGCCAAGGCCGCCATGGCCTATGTTCCGGACGACGTTATTGTCGGTGTTGGCACCGGCTCAACGGTCAACTTTTTTATAGACGAGCTGATCAAGGCAAAGCACCGTATCAAAGCGGCCGTCTCCAGCTCGGATGCCTCGACGGCCAGACTCAAGGCCGGCGGCATCGATGTGTGGGCGCTCAACGACGCCGGGCCACTCGCCGTGTACGTCGATGGTGCCGACGAAGTCACCCGACATCTGGCCATGATCAAGGGCGGCGGTGCGGCACTCACGCGCGAAAAGATCGTGGCGGCGGCCTCAGAAAAATTCATCTGTGTGGCCGATCAGTCCAAGCTGGTCGATGTACTGGGCAAATTCCCGCTGCCGGTTGAGGTCATCCCGATGGCCAGGAGCTACGTAGCACGCGAGCTGGTCAAGCTCGGGGGGCACCCTGATTGGCGCATGAAAAACGAGGGTGGCCAACGGCGGGCGGTGGTGACTGATAACGGCAACTGGATTCTGGATGTCCACGGCTTCAGTATTGAAAACCCGCCTCTGCTGGAAACCGAGATCAACCAGATCCCCGGCGTAGTGACCAACGGGCTGTTCGCCCGCCGTGGCGCCGACGTGTTGTTGCTGGCAGCCGAAGGTGGCGTTCAGACGCTAACCCGCTGATAGGCTTGGTGGCATTAGCAGGAGAACGCCACTCTTCCAATGTAACGTTTTCGTCACAATCGCGGCCTAGACTCGTACAATTGCATTTATTGCGGCAATGACTCCCTCGATTGCCCGTTGAAAGACATCGTAATGGCTAACGAACACATCTCGAAAAAATTTGATGCCGAACTCGAAGCAATCCGCTCACGCGTCTTGCAAATGGGTGGCCTGGTAGAACAGCAGATCATGCGCGCCATGGAAGTGCTGGCGTACGGCGATCTGGCTCTGGCCGATCAAGTCATCGCCGACGACCATCGCGTCAATGCGCTCGAAGTCGGTATCGACGACGATTGCACCCACATCATTGCCAAACGCCAGCCGACCGCCTCCGATCTACGCATGGTCATGGCGGTCGTCAAGACCATCACTGATCTTGAGCGCATCGGCGATGAGGCGCAAAAAATCGCCCGCATGTCCAAGCAGCTTCATCAGTCTGGCGCACGCATGAATCATCAGCTCGCCGACGTGCGTTATGCCTGCAACATCACGCTCGACATGCTCAAAACTTCGCTCGATTCCTTCGCCCGTCTCGACGTCTCGGGCGCGGCCAAAGTGGTGCGGCAGGATGAAGAAGTTGACGAGCGGTTTCGCGCCATCCTGCGTCAATTGATGACCTTTATGATGGAAGACCCGCGCACCATATCGGCGTCCATCGATATTTTGTTTATCGCCAAAGCGATCGAGCGCATCGGCGACCACGCTAAGAACATGAGCGAGTACGTGGTGTATCTGGTGAAGGGCAAGGACGTGCGCCACATCACCCCCGAGGAACTCGAACGCGTCGCGGCCGAGCCGGAATAATTCACCAGCAATGCACCAAGTAAAAACGCCGCTCGTTAGCGGCGTTTTTACTTGGTGCAAAGCGGGTTCGCGACTAGCCGGCTGCCGGCGGCACGTACCCAGACGCCTGATCGGCACCTTCGCCAAAAAAGTGCCGCATCATCTGCTCCTCAAGATATTTGCGCGCCTTCTGATCGGCTAGGTTCAGGCGATTCTCGTTGACCAGCCGTTTCTGATCCTCCAGCCAGCCCTTCCAAGCTTCCTTTGAGACTTCGTCAAAAATGCGCTTGCCGATCGGACCCGGATACGGCGGGTAGTCGAGACCTTCTGCTTCGGTTTTTAGTTTGACGCATTGAACGGTGCGAGCCATGATGATTTTCCGATACTGGGTGATTGAGGCGAGAGGCGGCTACAAAGCTTTAATATAGACCTTGGAGTTGCGCTCGGTGTTGTATTTTTCGCGGCGCTCTGCCGGCAAAGCATTGACGTCCGCTTCGGTAAATCCGCGCTCGACAAACCACTGTGTGGTCTGTGTGGAAAGCACGAACAACGTTTTGGAGTTGCGGTCTTTCGCGCGCTTTTCAATATGCGCCAAGATACGTTCCCCACGACCACCGTCGCGATAGAACGGGTTGACCGCGAGGCACGCAAGCTCGGCGAGTTTCTCGCCCTGATAAGGATTCATGGCCGCGCAACCGATCACTTCCTCTTCGTACGCGAGCACAATGAAGCGATCAATTTCCTTTTCAATCGATTCGCGCGAACGCGCCACCAGAACGCCGCGCTCTGCCAGCGGATCGATCAGCGCCATGATGCCGTCGACATCCGCCAGTGTTGCGTTGCGTAGTTTGTCGGGCGACTCAAGTACCACCATGGTGCCGATACCGTGATGCGTAAACAGTTCGATCAAGAGCGCCCCATCGACGTGGCGGCTGATCAGATGCGCGCGCTTCACGCCTTCGCGCACGGCGCGGATTGCGGCTGGCAGGTAGTAGCGAATGTCCTCGGCCTGATTGGTGTTACCCAACAATTCCTGCGCCTCAAGCGCCGTAATCTCGGCCGCCAGTTTGCCTTTGGCATCGGTCGCGCCCATCGTCTCCGTGAGGAAGATGAGCTTCTCGGCCTTCATGGCGATGGCGACCGAAGTCGCTACGTCTTCGAGAGCAAGATTAAAAATATCTCCGGTAGGCGAGAAACCGATCGGCGATAGCAACACGACTTCATCGTCATCCAGACGCCGCGTAATGCCCTCAACATCCACCTTGCGCACTTCGCCGGTATGCATGAAATCGACACCATTGCGCACGCCGAATGGCTTGGCCGTGATGAAGTTTCCCGACGAGACGCGAATATCGGCGCCGGCCATCGGTGAATTCGCTAGTTCGGTCGAAAGTGTGGCTTCGATCTCCATGCGAGCGATGCCGTTGGCTTCTTTCACGCACTTCAATCCCGCCGCATCGGTCACCCGGCGGCCCTCGGCATATTGCGACGTCACACCGTGCTGCTTGAGTTGATCCTCAATCTGCGGGCGCGTGCCGTGTACAAGCACCACACGGATTTCCAAGCTCACGAGCACGTTGATGTCGTGGGCGAGCTGCATCATCTCGCCGTCGGTTAGCACTTCGCCGCCAAAGGCAATCACGATCGTGCGTTCACCGAACTCGTGGATGAACGGCGTGGCCGAGCGGAACCACTTGACGAAGGCTTCGAGTTTTTTGGTGTCGCTACGGGCCATAGGTGCGTCGGGCAAAAGTGCAAACCTACTTTTGCCCGTCTAATTTGTGAAAGTCGGTGGCAAAGCCACACGACTTTCTCGCATGGCAAAACCTGAATTCGGAAACAAGCAAGATTCTATCAGCCGAGGTCGCCGAGTGTGGCTTGCAGCGCAGCGAGCGCGGCCAGACCGGCGGTCTCGGTGCGCAATACGCGCGGACCGAAAGTAACCAATGTGGCGCCCAACGCCACGGCTTGGGCTATCTCTTGCTCGGTAAAGCCGCCTTCCGGACCGACGAGGATGGCAAGTGGGGCGCCTTTGTGGGCCGCCGCCCAGCGGGCGAGCGGAACGCCGCCTTCTGGGTGCAGGAGCGCCGCGGCCAGATTGGCGGGCGAGGACATGCTCATGGCCTGTTCGAGCCCGCAGACTTGCGTGACGTTCGGGACGCGGTTGCGGCCACATTGCTCACAAGCGGCCACCGCCACGCCGTTCCAGTGTGCGACACGTTTTTCCGCGCGTTCGCCGTCGAGCTTGAGCGTTGAGCGCGTTGAGCGCAGCGGCACAATTTGCCCGGCACCCAGCTCGACCGCCTTTTGCACGATCAGATCCATCTTGTCGCCAACCGCCAGCGCCTGCATGAGGGTGATGTGTAGCGCAGACTCGACCGAGCGTGCGACCCACGCAGAGACCTCGACCTCCACCGTCTTTTTTCCAAGCGAGACAATGCCTGCTGTCGCCTCGCCCTCATCCGCGCCACCGTCAAACAGTGTGATCACATCCCCCACCGCCAGACGCAGCACGCGAACATGCTGCGCGGCATCCTCCGACAAGGTGAAGCGCGCAGGCAACGCGTGGCGGGGCAACGGGGTGGCTGAAAAAAAACGGGGGGGCATGGAATTGTGGGGAGTGCGTCAACTTGGAAGTACGGCGTGGCGCGTATCATAGCGCCTCCATGCTGTCTGTCGATTCAAACCAAACTCACCTTGTGACGCCCTCGCCGACCGAAAAGCCTTCGACACGCGCGCCGATGCTGGAGTTTTCCTACTCGGAACTGGTTCCGCCTTTGGCTCGCTTGATGTGCGATGTGTCGGCGCAAGAGCTGATGCCGCGCTTCCGACGCGTTGCGGCTGAGAAAAAGCACGACGGCACCGTGGTAACCGACGCCGACCGCGCCGTCGAAGCCGCGCTGGCCAAGGCGTTGCCGTCACTTGTAGATTGCCCGGTGTTGGGCGAGGAAATGCCGCCAGCGCAGCAAATCGCTATTTGGAAGCACGCCGAATGGCTGTGGTGTGTAGACCCGCTCGACGGCACGGCCAACTTCGCCGCCGGCAAACGCAGCTTTGGTATCTCCGTGGCACTCATGCACCGGCGGCGCAGTGTGTTCGGCATGATCTACGACCCGAATCGCGACGAACTCTTCTACGCCTCTCAGGGCCGCGGCGCGTTCGTGGTGGAAAAACCTGCCTTCGATAAGTCCGAAGCGGCACACCGATTGAAGCTGCACCCCGCATTGAGTCTTTCAGAAGCGCATCTAGAAATCGGCCGTTTCAAGCGTCTGGGAAGGCTGCAATCTGCCCTACGGGCGCATCCGCCGTGCCGCAAGTTTTCGCAGATCGGTGCGTCGGTATTGCAATGGTGTCATCTGGCCGCTGGGCGCATCGACGTTTTTTTGCACGCCGGTGAGCGACCGTGGGACTATGCGGCGGGGGCCTTGATCCTGGAGGAGGCAGGCGGGCGCATCGCTACCCTTACGCACGACGACTACTGGCGCACCGACGACGCCGAGGCGATGTGGGAACAATCGGTGATCGCCGCGCGCCACCCGGCACTATTTGACGAGTGGAAACGCTGGGTGCGAATGCACTACTAGCGCTAGTAGGTCATCGCCGCCGCATTCAACAACCCCGCCGCCACCGAGATCGCGCCCAAAAAAATTCCCGCCGCCTGTTTGCCCGCCGGGATGTCGTGCGCGATGGTCGGTAGCGCCATGCGCGCAACCACAAACACAAGCAGCTGGACCAGCAACGCGATCGTGCACCACACGCCAAGATCGATCAGATTGACGCTGCTACTCACGGCGGACGCCAACGGCAGCACCATGCCGATGATGGTACCCGACAAGCTGAACGCGGCGGCCATATTGCCATCCCGGATCAGGGCGATTTCGCGGTACGGCGTGATGCGTACATAGATCGCAACGAATATCGCCAGCAGCGCCGCGGCGATGCCGAGGTAAACCAGAAAGTCATCGAATCCGGCGAAGGATTCCATCAATTGATAGCGCGCCATAACAACCTCTCTCAAACAAAGTAATGTGGCAGGAAACGGCTGGTATTTTTGGTGATCGGTGACTCATCTTCACGAATGCCGATGCCCGCTGCGACATCACCAATGATCCAGCTACCGACGACCATGTAGTTTGCCTCACCATTGGCCGAAAAATTCGGCAATGGATGGTAGGCTTGGTAGATAAACCCTTCCTCTCCGTACTCGCCACTGGTTGCCACTTCACCGCTGCCGGTATGGATGTTGATATTGGCACCCTCGCGTGACAGCAGCGGTTTCTTAACGAAGTCGCTGGCGAATTTCTGCGGCGTGAAATAGGCGGGCAGCAAATTGGGATGGTCGGGAAACATTTCCCAGAGGACCGGCAGGATCGCCTTGTTGGAGAGCAGCATCTTCCATGCCGGCTCGATGAAACACGTGTTTGCGCTCAGAACATTCCGGCCGAACGCCTCGCGCACCATCCACTCCCACGGATAGAGCTTGAACATCGCGGCGATATCGTTGTTTTGTTCGTCAACGAATCGTTTGCCAACGGCATCCCAGCCGATATGGGCGATATCGATGAAGCGCGGTGACAGGCCGGCCTGGGTTGCGACATCGCACATATAGTCAAGATTGCCAACGTCTTCTTCGCTGGTGCCGTCACATGCAAAGTGAATGGTGGTTGCGCCAATTTCAGAAGACACCTCGCGCCAGCGCGCAATCAATTTTTCATGAAGGCTGTTGAATTGGTCGGCATCCGGTTTGACGTCTTTCAGCCAGTACCATTGCGCGACGCTAGCTTCGATCAGCGAGGTAGGGGTATCAGCGTTGTACTCGAGCATCTTTGGCGGACTTTTGCCATCCCACGAAAGATCAAACCGACCAAACAGCGTCGGCGCGTCGTCATTCCAAGACGCCACCACCAGCGGCACAAATTCCGGCGGGATGGCGAATTGTTCAAACATCTCGCGCTCAATCACCCGCGCCGCGGCGTCGATACACATCTCGTGCAGCTCGTTGGTGACTGACTCGAGCATATCCACCTCTCCCGTCGTCAGTTGATAGCAGGCGCGCTCATCCCAGTAGATGCCATCAATGGAATGAAAAGCAAAGCCCACCTCCTCCATTTTTCGAGGCCAGTCGGGTCGGGGAATCAAGAGTTCACGTTGCATGGGAAGTGGTCGCGGGCTTTGCTTTCAGTGAAGGCTAACTTGGCGCAGCCAAGTTAAGACCGGCAGGTCGGCCGACACTAAAAGCGTCCTGCCCTCCATTTTTCGAGGCCAGTCGGGTCGGGGGATCAAGAGTTCACGTTGCATCTGCTCAGAGCAACTTGTACATGTAGGTTGTCGGTGTCCAGCCACCATTGGTGCCAATGGCGAATTTGGGAATTTCGCCTGCGGCCACATAGCCCATCGATTCGTAAAGCCACTGCCCCGCGCTGGCCGATTCGGTATCGAGTACCAGCAAGCTGCGGCCCCTGCTGCGCGCAATTTCCTCCGCCCGCTGCATCAACAGTCGACCCAGCCCGCGGCGGCGCTGCGAGGAATGCACCAACACTTTTTGTACCTCGGCGCGATGCACGCTGTTAGGCTTGCTAGCATATTCGAGTTGGAGCGAAGCAACGATGGCGCCGCCCTCACGAACGACCAACACTGAGCGGCTGCCCCGTAAAAGATCCTGTGCGATGGTCTTCCAGTACGCTTGTATGTTGTCAAGAGACGCGGGATTGGTCCAGCCCACCGATGCCCCCTGCTGGATTGAATCCAGCAACAGCACTCCCAATTGTTGCTGATCTGCCGCCTCAAGCGCCGCCAGCGGCTCGACCACGATCATCCGCCGCTAGAAGACGAGTGGCCGCTTGAGCCAAATCCGCCCCGGGAAACACTTGAGCTCGACCCGATCGACTTGCTTGATCGCGATGCGCTACCTGCCCCGCTGTTATGGATATACGGACGCCCATAGTAAGCCGTTCCCGCACCGCGAGAAGCGGGATGATCGTAGGCAGGCTCGCAGTCGGTAGGGTTGTTACCCCAATCGGCAAGGCAGTCTTCCTTGTTAGCGTAGACGTCGCGACGAACATCTTCTTTGGCACACCCGCCCAACGTGGTCATCGCCGCGGCACCGATCACCACCAGCGTCACCGCTGTGCTCGATCTGCGCTTGCCGAACTTGTCTACATCAGACTTTTTCATGCCGACAATATACCGCGTCAGACGACCAATGTTTTGACGTATTCCGGCAGCGCCAACATGGCGTGGTGAAAGTCACCGTTGTAGAGCCGTCGCTGTTCGATACGTCGCGTCGCCAACGTGGCGTCGATGGCACCGACGTTGACTTGACGAATATCGAGCAGGTCAGACGCGACGGCAAAACCCCACACCGCACCGTAGATCGGAATATGCACAAAGTACGGCGTGACGATCGCGAACTTGGTGCGTAGATCCTTGAGCGATTGCGTGACTCTTGCCGGATGGGAGAACGGCGAGCCGATGTGCATCACCAACGCACCGCCGTTGTTGAGTATCCGTTTGCAGTCTTGAAAGAAGCTCGGCGCGTAGAGCGGCTCGGCCGCGCCGATCGGGTCGGTCAGATCAAGGTAAATCAGATCGAATGACTCGCTCGCGGCGCCACCAAACGAGGTACGCACAAACGCCATGCCGTCGCCAATGTCGAGCGTGAGCCGTGCATCGTCAAACGCGCCGCCATGGATGTTGCCCAGATGCGCCCGTGACATATCCACCACTGCCTGGTCGAGTTCACACAGGCGGCAGGTCTCAATCGGGTGCTTGAGTAGTTCTTCAGCCGCGCCGCCATCGCCGCCACCGATAATCAGCACGCGTTGCGGATGCTGATGCGCGATCGCTGCGGGGTGGATGAGCGCCTCGTGATAAAAGTACTCATCGCGCTCCGAGGTCATGTTGCTGCCGTCGATGCGCATCAGCCGCCCCAAGTCGGGACAGTCGAAAATTTCGATCTTTTGAAACGCCGATTGCTGCGCGGCGACCAGCGAGCCAGCGTCGAAATAGACGCCGGACGAGTCTGTGAGTGCTTCGTTTAGTCGGGTGACCGTCATCAGCCAGCGTTCAAGCGGCAGCCAGCTTCGCGGCGGCGCCTGCTACCGGCAGGTCCTTGCCGCGCCAAACGCGCTCAACCATGATGTCGACCGGTCGAATCGCGCTGACCAGCTCGGCGTAGAGCGCCTCGGCTTTGCCGCTATTGTCGCCGGTCACGTTACAAACATAGATATCCAACGTTGCGCCCAGTCGCTCTGGCCAGGTGTGAACAGCAAGGTGCGATTCGGCCAGCACCAGCGCGCCGGTGGCGCCGCCGAGCTGAGTGGCGTCAAAACCGTTGAATTGATAGAAATGATCGCCCAGCACGGTCAGCCCGGCGGCTTCCGAGGCACGGATACACAGATGGCGTAGCGCTTTGGCTGACACCATGTATTTTCCCTTGGGGCAGTTATAGAAATCGGCAAAGATGTGTAGTCCGCGCATGGTGACACTCCGGTAATGGTGACGAAACGACGTGGCACGCCAACATCACGAGCAAGCGGGCAGCGGCTACTGAATCTGGGCCTGAAAAATATCAGGGTCGATGACACAGCCCCTAAATTATAATTGCTGGCTATTGGAGCCCCGCGCTCGTCCCTAGCATCAACCCGCAAATTATCCAAGCCCCTCGCCCCACACCGACCATCATGACCCAAGCCTCCCGTACCGACATTACCAACGCCATCCGCGCCCTGTCCATGGACGCCGTCCAGAAAGCTAACTCTGGACACCCTGGCGCGCCGATGGGCATGGCCGAGATTGCGGAGGTGCTGTGGCGACATCATTTGCGGCACAGCCCGACCAATCCACACTGGGCAAATCGTGATCGCTTCGTGCTGTCCAACGGCCACGGCTCAATGTTGATGTACTCGTTGCTGCATCTGACCGGCTACGCGCTGTCGATGGACGACATCAAGGATTTCCGTCAGCTGCATTCCAAAACGCCGGGACACCCGGAAGTCGGCATCACCCCCGGCGTGGAGACCACTACCGGTCCGCTCGGTCAGGGCTTGGCGAATGCGGTAGGGATGGCGTTGGCCGAACGAGAGCTGGCTCGCACATTTAACCGCGACGGACTCAAGCTGGTCGATCACTACACCTACGTGTTCGCTGGCGACGGCTGCATGATGGAAGGCATTTCTCACGAGGTTTGCTCGCTGGCCGGCACGCTCGGCTTGGGCAAGCTGATCGTCTTTTACGACGACAACGGTATTTCCATCGACGGCAAGGTTGAAGGCTGGTTTCGCGACAACACGCCGATGCGTTTTGCGGCCTACGGCTGGAACGTCATTCCAAACGTCGATGGCCACGACCCGGCGCAAATCGATGCGGCTATCACTGAAGCAAAGGAACAATCAGAAAAGCCAACGTTGATCTGCTGCAAAACGGTGATCGGCAAGGGCTCGCCCAACATGGCCGGCACGGACAAAGTGCACGGCAGTGCGTTGGGCGAAAAAGAAGTCGCCGCCACACGCGAAGCAATCGGCTGGAAGCACGCACCGTTCGAGATTCCGCAAGACATCTATGACGCGTGGGATGCCAAACACAAAGGTATGGCGATCGAGGCACAGTGGAATGCGACCTTCGCCGCGTATGAGCACGCCGAGCCCGCGCTGGCGGCTGAATTCAAACGGCGCATGGCAGGTGAGTTGCCGGCAAGTTTTGCCGCGACCGCCGCGGCATTGTTGGCGAAGTCCGTCGAGAAGGCGGAAACCGTTGCCACGCGCAAAGCCTCGCAGTTCGCCATTGAAGCCTTCGCGCAAACCTTGCCAGAGATGATCGGCGGTTCGGCAGATCTGACCGGCTCGGTCTTCACCAACTGGAGCGGCAGCAAGGCGCTCTCCGCCACGGCGGGTGGCAATTACATCAACTTCGGCGTGCGTGAATTCGGCATGGCCGCCATCGCCAACGGCATGACCTTGCACGGTGGCTTTATTCCGTACCACGGCACGTTCCTGACCTTCAGCGACTACTCGCGTAATGCGCTGCGCATGGCCGCCCTAATGAAGATTCGCAATATTTCGGTCTTCACCCACGATTCGATCGGCTTGGGTGAGGACGGCCCGACCCACCAATCCGTTGAACACGTCGCCTCGCTACGCCTGATCCCGAACATGGATCTGTGGCGCCCTTGCGATACCGTGGAAGCAGCGGCGGCGTGGTGCCACGCATTGGCGCGTCACAACGGCCCGACGTGTTTGATTTTTTCGCGTCAGAATTCCGCCTTCCAGAAACGCGATGAAGCGACACTGGCCAACGTGGCACGTGGTGGATATGTCTTGTCTCCGGAGCGCGGTCCGTTGCGGGTGATCCTCATTGCCACCGGCACTGAAGTCGCCGTCGCCATGGAAGCGCAAAAGACACTCGCGTCGGACGGCGTTCACGCCAGAGTCGTCTCGATGCCGTCGGCCTATGAGTTCGACCGTCAGGCTGCCGACTATCGTGACAGCGTGCTGCCCAAAGACGTGACGCGCGTGGCGATCGAAGCCGGCATCACCAACTACTGGCGCAAGTATGTGGGTCTCGAGGGCGGTGTGGTCGGCATCGACACGTTCGGCGAGTCTGCCCCGGCGGGGGTGTTGTACAAACACTTTGGCATCACCACCGAGAACGTCGTCCAGACGGTCCGGGCGCTGATTTAGCTGTCAGGTTCGGGATTAAAAATCGACCAAACTGCATCCACGATCTTCGCCGCTACGTAGCTAACAGGATCGGTTAGCATCTTTCAATTCCATTCGAGCCTGCCATGCATCAAACCTTGCACTTGATGAAGTCACGCGGTTTTCCGCATATTCGGCGCAATGCGCTCAATACGTTGCAAGTCAATCTCGGCTACAAATGTAATCAGTCGTGTTTTCATTGCCACGTCAATGCGAGCCCCGATCGCAAAGAGATGATGTCCGCTGACACCATCGACGACGTGATTGCCTTCATGCAGGCGTCGAACGTCACGACGCTCGATCTGACCGGCGGCGCGCCGGAGATGAATGACAATTTCCGGCGTCTGGTTGTCGCGGCGCGTTCGATGAACGTGCGGGTGATTGATCGGTGCAATCTAACGATTCTGGGCGAGCCCGGCTTTGAGGACCTGGCGCAGTTTTTGGCCGGTCATTACGTCGAAGTGTCGGCATCACTGCCCTGCTACTCGCAGGCAAATGTCGACAAGCAGCGCGGCGAGGGCGTGTTTGAAGCGTCCATCACCGGCCTCAAGCAACTCAACGCACTCGGCTATGGCGTGCCCGGCAGCGGGCTGGTGCTTAACTTGGTGTACAACCCGCAGGGTGCGAAGTTGCCGCCGCCCCAAGAAGCGTTGGAAGCCGACTACCACCGTTTGCTCAAACAGAATTTCGGCATTGTCTTCGATCACCTGTTTACCATCACCAATATGCCCATCCAGCGCTTTGGCTCAACGTTGATTTCCAAAGGCGAGTTTGAAGGCTACATGGATCTGCTGGTGGCCAATTTTCAGCAGCACAATCTCGACAATGTGATGTGCCGCTCGTTGATCTCGGTTGACTATCTGGGCTATGTTTACGACTGTGATTTCAATCAGATGCTGGGCCTGCCGATACAAAACGGTACAGAACTGAAAACACATTTGCGCGATTTGATCGGCGTGGATCTGTTGGGCAATTCTATCGTCGTGAAAGACCATTGCTACGGCTGCACCGCCGGACAAGGGTCGAGTTGCGGCGGTGCGCTCGACGCGGACAGCGAATCAGCCAACGATTTGATGGCTGCAGAATAAAAGACAGAAGTCGTTTATTGGCGGGCGTTTTCAGCACAAAATGTCTGGAGATGCCCGTATTTACTTGTGTTTAGCTTCTTGACGCCCTTGAGCAGCAGTTAACCGCCACGGTTCGCGCAGCTGCTGTAGTTTCCTCCGTGTCTTCCGCCGCGCCTCCATCCCGACTACCACCATGACTCCCGGCCGTTCCTGCCCAATCGATTACCGCTACAGTCCGAGTGTGTTCGCACGCGACGCGGACGTCGTCGCCGAAACGGTCTATGTGATCGGTGGGCTGTACGGCAACCTGCCAGCGCTCACCGCGATCCTTGCGCTGGCGGCCAAAGAAATCGTGCCGCCGACACTCGTCTTCAACGGCGATTTTCACTGGTTTGACACTGACCCACACACCTTCGCCGCGGTCAATGCAGGGGTGCTCAAGCACACTGCGTTGCGCGGCAATGTCGAGACGGAACTGCGCGCCGATGCGGACGACGCGGGATGTGGCTGCGCCTACCCGGACTATGTCGATGACGCCGACGTTGAGCGTTCGAATGAAATCATGCGCGCGCTGCGCCGGACGGCCGCGCAGTTTCCGGAGGACGCTGCCAGGTTGGCCGCACTACCGATGCACCTCGTCGCACAAATCGGCGAGCAGCGTATCGGTATTGTTCACGGCGACGCTGAATCGCTCGCAGGCTGGCGATTTGCCCACGACAGCCTGCACGATGCAGACAATGTCGCTTGGCTGATGGATGTCTGCGCCTCGGCAAACCTAGTGGGATTCGCCTCCAGCCATACCTGCTTACCAACGTTCCGCCAATTCGCAAACGGCGGGCGAGCAGCGTTCGTGATCAACAACGGCGCGGCCGGAATGCCGAATTTTGGCGGCACGCACTACGGGCTGATTTCCCGTCTGTCGAGCCATCCCGCGCCCGACGGCTGGTCGCAATATGGGCGGCAGTTCGGGCCAACATTCGTTGATGCGATACCGGTGCACTACGATCAGGCGGCGTTCAAGGCGCGCTTCCTCGCTGACTGGCCGACCGACTCACCGGCACACCGCTCGTATTTCAAGCGTATTGTCGATGGCCCGGCGTACGCCGCGCCGCACGCGCTGGGATTGGGTCGGGCGCCGTCTATTTGCGCGTAGCATCGGCGGCATGATCAAAACGTAATTTTCGGACGGCAACCGCGACCAACGGGTGTCGTTCTTCAGGGAGTGGTAATGAACAAGAGCAAGATGTTGTTGGTGCTGGCCGTTGGTGCGCTAATCGCGGCATTCTTTATCTTCGACCTCGGTCGATTTGTCAGCCTCGAGTATGTCAAGGCGCAGCAAGCGACGATCTCCGGCTACTATCAAGCCAACCCTTGGCAGACCACGTTGATTTTCTTTCTGATCTACGTTGCCGCCACCGGCCTATCACTGCCCGGCGCAGCCATCTTGACGCTAGTGGCCGGCGCGTTGTTTGGTTTGGTCAAAGGCGTGATTTTGGTGTCGTTCGCGTCGACCTTGGGTGCAACGCTCGCCTTTCTCACGGCACGCTTTATTCTGCGCGACAGCATTCAAGCGAAATTTGGCGATAAGTTGAAGTCGTTCAACGCCGGTATCGAAAAAGAAGGCGCGTTCTATCTGTTCACGCTGCGTCTGGTCCCGGCGTTTCCGTTCTTTCTGATCAACGTGTTGATGGGCCTCACGCCGATGCGTATGTGGACGTTCTTCTGGGTTTCCCAAGTCGGAATGTTTCTCGGCACCGTGGTGTTCGTCAACGCCGGTATGCAACTCGCAGAAATCACGTCGTTGAAAGGCATTCTGAATCCCGGCTTGATTGGCGCCTTCGTGCTGCTCGGTATCTTCCCGATCATCGCCAAGAAAGTTATCGAGCGCGTTAAGGCGAACAAGATCTATGCGCCGTGGACTGACAAAAAGCCCAGCCACTTCGACCGCAACGTTGTGGTCATTGGGGCAGGCTCGGCGGGGCTCGTAACCAGCTACATCGCGGCGGCCGTCAAAGCCAAAGTCACGCTGGTGGAAAAACACAAGATGGGTGGCGATTGCCTCAACACCGGCTGCGTGCCGTCCAAAGCGCTGATCCGTTCGGCAAAGCTGTTAAACCATATTTCACGCGCCAAAGAATTTGGTATTGCGTCAGCCTCGGCGACATGGGATTTCGCAGAGGTGATGGAACGCGTCAGCAAGGTCGTTGATGAAATTGAGCCGCACGATTCAGTTGCACGCTACACCGGCTTGGGCGTCGATTGCGTCAAGGGGTCGGCGCGCATCCTCAGCCCTTGGGAAGTTGAAGTCACCAAAGACGACGGCAGCAAGCAGCGGCTCACGACGAAGAACATTGTGATTGCGACCGGCGCGCGACCGTTTGTGCCACCGATTCCGGGGCTTGCAGAAATCAATCCGCTCACCTCGGACAACATCTGGAATATTCGCAAACTGCCAAAGCGCCTCGTGGTGCTCGGCGGCGGCCCGATCGGTTCGGAGCTGACGCAGTGTTTCGCGCGCTTCGGCTCGCAGGTCACGCAAGTTGAAATGGCGCCACGCATCATGCTTCGCGAAGACCCGGAAGTCTCGGCGATTGTGAAAAGAAAATTTGAAGCCGAAGGCGTGACGGTGCTGGTCAACCACAAGGCGAAGCAGGTGGTGGTCGAGAATGGCGAGAAATATCTGGTGGTTGAACATGACGGCGTAGATAAGAAAATTGGATTCGACGAATTATTGTGCGCGGTCGGGCGCGTGGCCAACCTCAAGGGCTTTGGCTTAGAGGAGCTTGGCATCCCAGCCACCAAGGTGGTCGAGACCAACGAATACCTAGAGACCATCTACCCGAACATCTTTGCCTGCGGCGACGTTGCGGGCCCCTATCAATTCACGCACACGGCGGCGCATATGGCGTGGTATTGCGCCGTGAACGCGTTGTTCGGCAAGTTCAAGAAATTCAAAGTCGATTTTTCCGTTGTGCCGTGGGCGACCTTCACCGACCCTGAAGTTGCGCGCGTTGGATTAAACGAACAAGAAGCCAAAGAAAAGGGCATCGCGTTTGATACGCACGTGTATGGCATCGACGATCTCGATCGCGCCATCGCGGACGGCGAAGCGCATGGCTTCGTGAAAGTCATCACGCCGAGGGGCTCGGACAAGATTCTAGGTGCCACCATTGTTGGCGAACACGCGGGCGATATTCTGGTTGAGTTCGTCGCGGCAATGAAACACGGCTTCGGGCTCGAAGGCATCCTCGGTACCATCCACACCTACCCGACCATGGGCGAAGCCAATAAATTCGCGGCGGGTATTTACAAACGATCCACAGCGACGGTTGGTAAGCTCGCGGTCGGCAAAGCGTTGAACGACTGGACGCGTGGTGAGGGAAGTTTTGGCTCGCTGCTTGGCGCAATTGTGAAACTGGGTGTGAGCCCAGACAACACGCCCGCTTATCCGAAATCGGGGCATTAAGCCCGACAAATTCGTCCGCAGGCTGGACTGCCCTCGTACAGTGGCGATGCCCAAAGGTCTGCTTTGCGGAGGCGGGAAAGGTCACGCTTGAACAGTTGGATTCAGCGCGCATAGTAAAGGTGCATGTCTGCTATTGACCCGAAGCCGTCCTTTAACTTTCCCGAAAGCCGTCATTCGACTGCGGCACAAGCCGGCACGAATCCGACCGATTGGCACAATCGAACGGGCCGATAATTGTCGAACCGTGCGCATGTCAGCACTAGCTAGTGCACAGCGTGAGCGGGGAATTGCCACCGCAACTAAGCTGGTTGAGTTGGCTGGGGCAGTGTTTTGCAAACAAGAAGGTCCGGCCTACTGCCGCAGTCTCTTTGTGCCGCTTTTTTCACCATTGAACACCGAGTAGCCTTGGGGAGCACTACCAACGTCGTTCAACACAGTTGGTGCTGCACTATTCCCGGTTAAGAGACCGGCGTTCATTTGCCACATGGTCAACGTCCCATCTGGTCGCACCCAGACGATATCGGCAATACCGTCGCCGTTAAAGTCTCCGGACACATAGTACTGCCAGCTTGGGTCTATATTTGGCAACGCCAAGACGCTCGTACCAACTGCTAGCGAGGTTGATGTGCAAGCCGCGTTTTGGTCATCTGGCGCGCCCATGTACGGTGGGAGAGTAAGCCCAGATCCATTCAGTGCGAGAAGCTGTGCTTGGCCAGCGGCATTTTTAATGAGAATCTCCGCTCGACCGCTACCAGTGAAATCCGCCAGTTTCAACGCCGAATACCCAGCCGGTATGCTTCCAGCAGTTAGATTTGCACAGGTTCTGCCGGGAGTCGCCATCAGTACGCGCACCTGACCGGCAGGATTAATGTAGACCATGTCCGCTGCGCGATCACCATTCAAATCGGCAGCACCGAGCAGTTGCCAGTCGAGTGGAGCACCTCCACGCTTGCGTACCTGGGTTACGCTTGAACCGTTCGTGAACCAAACATAAGAAACGCCAGTATCCGCCGAAGAAGTCACTACATAGCGCCAAACCATATCGCTGAAGCCGTCTCCGTCTAAATCACCAGTAGCCTGCACGTCCCAGACCTGCTTAACCTGCCGCCAGTAGATTTCATTTGAAGGAGAAAAGTCCTTCCAAATCTTAATGTCGCCCAATTCGCCCTGAGTCATGTTCTGAAACGCAAGGTCAGATTTTCCGTTGCCATCGAAATCGCCAACACCCACAAGCCGAAAAGCGGAACCGGGATCAGTAAGAGCCGAAAACAGAAATGCGCCGTTCGTAAATCTACCTACCAACATCCGCGCAGTGGCACTGCGTAACAAAAACGCATTCCTACCGTTTCCATCCAGATCGATTGCACCTCGGACTGCTGGTGATGGCGGATTGCCGGCAGTAACTTGGAAAGACTGTGTCACTTGTTGAGCTGCGCCTAATGTTGCGTTCCCGCCTTGGTTGCCAGCAATTGTGCAGGTACCTACCGCGACGTTTGTGACGACAAGACCACTCACCGTGCATACGGATGGCGTCAGCGAACTAAAGGTAACGGGAAGGAGCGAGCTAGCACTAGCTGAGAGCGTGAGGGGCGCGCTACCCAACGCCCTGTTTGGAACAGGGTTGAACGCTATCGTTTGTACCAAAAGCGAAGTTATTTGAAATGACCGCAGGACCTGCGGGGCTTGAGCATATTGAGAACCTCCGGCTTGATTCGCAGCGATGGTGCAAGTGCCAGCTTGCACGAACGCAACTGTCCGGCCGTTAACGGCGCACACGCTTGGTGTCGCCGATGTGAAAGCGACATTACCTCCAGACGTCGAAGTGGCAGACAGCGTGTAGGTTGCGCTTGCCAAGTTTTGGGTGGGTATGATTGGAAACTCAATGTTGTTCGGCACCAGCCCGGTGGTAAGTCGACCTATCTTGTTGCCGCTATATTCGGTGAACCAAATATTCGCGTCAGGGCCGGCGGTGATTCCCCATCGGGAAGAGTTGGTGAGGATACCTTCGCCGAATATCGTCACTACGCCGGACGTTGTAATTCGACCAATGGCGCTGCCAACAACCCCATTACCTCCCCTAGTAAACCAAAGGCTTCCATCGGGCCCGGCGGTGATGGCCTGATAATACAAAAGGGCGTTCCCAGTGCTCTGATTGAAAAAGGTGACCGTGCCCGTCATCGTAATCCGCCCGATTTGCCCCAAGCGGTCGGTGAACCACATGTTGCCGTCTGGGCCTGCGACAATTGAGGTGAATAACGAACGAGAGTCGACACCTGTAGGGAAGGTCGCAACCTCGCCAGTTGGCGAGATGCGCCCGACGCTCGGTGTGCTGGTAGGACTGCTACCCCCTCCACCTACAAACCACATATTTCCGTCTGGCCCAGCGGCCATCGCCGCCGGTGCGAGGTCGCTTGAGAGGGTTACGACTTTTGACGCCACGCCCGCAAGAGTAACTTTTGCTATGCAATGTTGGTATTGCCCAGAAGCCGTAGATTGCCCCACCACAACCCAAACGTTTCCATCTGGCCCTAGCGTAGGCAGACCTGAATAAGGATAGTTGTTGGGTGTTCCACTCTGACATCCGCCTAAGCCGAACTGCTTGGTCTCACCCGCAAGGGTGACATACGCGACGCTGTTATAACTACCAAACCATCCGTTACCGTCCGGCGCAAATACTAAACTAGCGCCTATGCTTAAGTCTGGGTTTGGCGATATTTCGGTAATTTTTCCTTGCATCGTAATTTTGGCAAATCGGCGGCTTCCAAGCAAAGGTGCCCATAGATTTCCGTCAGATCCGCTGACGATGCTATAAGGTTGCGGAAAAGGCACCGTTTTAGTGATTCCCTCAGAAAAATGGGTTTGAGCCCCCTCAGTGGTCATTCGGGTTATGTAGTTGTAGTTGATGTCATGCCCAATCCATAGACTACCGTCAGGACCGGACGCAATTGCCTGGGGGTATCCGCCGCCAATCGCTGAAGAGGCGACTGTGAACGCTGTTGCCACTCCCGAGGTCGTTAGTTTCCATACTAGGCGCCCTTGGCTACCATAGTAATTAGTGACCCAAAGGTTTCCATCCGAACCGGTTACGATTTGCCAAGGGTTTGGATCAGCTCCCCCGGGAACCGAGAATACGGTTATGACTCCCGCAGGAGTAATCCGGCCAACGCGGGAGCCGTTAGTGATGGTGAACCACAGGTTGCCATCGGGCCCGGCGGTGATGAAGACAGGACCTCCGTTCGTATCGGTTGGAAGACCGGCGGTAAACATAGTGACGACACCAGCAGTCGTAATTCGGCCAATTCGTTTCTGTTGATCAGCAAACCAAATATTGCCGTCTGGTCCCTGAGTGATGCCAGAAGGGCACGCTCCGGCAGGGATGCCTGCTGCAAACTCTGTGACAACACCAGACGTCGTGATACGCCCGATTTTTTGTGTGCCGCAAGCGGAGTACCAAAGGTTGCCATCAGGTCCCGAAGTGATACCAAATATTCGCGCGCCTGCTGATATCCCTTGCGAAAACTCGGTAATGACGCCAGCTGGTGTAATCTTGCCGACTTTGGCGCCTGCGCGCTCGGTGAACCACATATTGCCATCTGGACCAAGAGCGATGCTGCCTGGCCTGAAAGATAGCCCAGCGGAGAATTCTGTTATGACTCCGGCTGTCGTGATTCGGCCAATTCGTCCTGCACTCTCTGTAAACCAAAGATTACCGTCTGCACCTCTCGCTATTGCTCGTATATCCGCCCACTCAACTCCGGGCGTCAGGCCGTCACTAAACAGGGTTATCGTTTGCCCAAAAGGTGTACCGACATGTAGGAGCAGAACGACCAGCAATGTCCGGAGCAATTGCATTATTGTGTCCCCTTAGTTTCGTTCTAGATGCCTGACGGCTTTAGCGAGCAGCGTGCCGATTGTTTAGGCTGTTGTTGTGCGGTATGGCACAGATATTAACCCCTAGTGCTGCCCACGCAAAACTGACGGCCCTGAGGGAAATCCATGATCTTTTCCACAACATCCGCACCAGTTTACTTGTGCGGCATGGGGGAAGCATGACTGGGCGAGGTGGACCGTTCAAAGTGCGCGACCCGAAAAACGCGCAGTTGTTGGAGTTGACGTGTTTGTCGCGCCATTCGGTGTGCCAGAGCATGAAATCGGACAGCAGGTTCAAACAGCCGCTTCTGGCCGGTCGCCGTCAAACCAAATTAGCCCGCAAGCGTCAGGCTGGCACTCATCCACATAAGATATGCCACTGCCTCACGCGGCCAGTAGCTCATCTAAATTGCGTCAAGTACCGCAGCGGCAATGTTCTCCCCCGTCTGCTCGAATATCTCGACCATACAGGTTGGTGAGGTCACATTCACTTCGGTTAAGTAGTCGCCGATGATGTCGAGTCCGACGATGGTAAGTCCATCGCGCTTGAGTGTCGGGCCAAGCGCCTCGGCAATTTCACGCTCGCGTGGCGTGATCGGCATCGCGACACCCTTGCCACCAGCGGCCAAGTTGCCGCGCGTTTCACCAGCTTTCGGAATTCTTGCAAGCGTGTGTTCAGCCACTTTGCCGTCGATCACCAATACACGTTTGTCACCCTGCGCAATTTCGGGGATGTAGCGCTGCGCCATGATGGTCGATGCGCCGTACTCGGTTTGCACTTCGACGATGGCATTGCGGTTCGCGTCAGTGGCGGTCACACGAAAGATGGAAGTGCCACCCATACCGTCGAGTTTCTTCAGAATGACATCGGTGTGTTCATCCACAAACGCATGCACCTGCGCCATCTCAGCCGTCACCAGCGTAGGCGCGGTAAATTCCGGAAACTTAAGGATGGCTAACTTTTCGTTGTAATCGCGCAGGCTGTCTGGCCGGTTGATAATGCGCGCGCCCTGCGACTCGGCAAGACTCAATAGCAATGTTGAATACAGATACTCTTTATCAAACGGCGGGTCTTTACGCATCAACACCGCGCCGAAATCCTTCAACGGCTTCTCGACCGATTGATCCACCTTGCACCAATGGCTGTTGTCATCACTGACGGTAAGACGTGACGCCATCGCTGAAACCGCGTTCCCTCGAGCGTGCAATTCGCACGCTTCAAATGCCCAAACGACATGCCCGCGCTTTGATGCTTCGCGCATCATGAACACCGATGAATCCTTGTAAGGCTTCAGTCCGGCAAGCGGGTCAACGATGAACGCGATATCC
This sequence comes from Burkholderiales bacterium, assembly GCA_043788115.1. Lineage (GTDB taxonomy): Bacteria > Pseudomonadota > Gammaproteobacteria > Burkholderiales > Usitatibacteraceae > UKL13-2. The sequence goes on along the minus strand of JAYVUH010000165.1, from coordinate 7,516 downwards.
ATCATTCGGCCGCGACGGAGATTGGCCGGATCAGCGTCGGCGGTCCCAGCGGCGCGGCGGATTTCGCGTTGCTCGCCGCCTGCATTTCCGCGAGAATCACCAGCTCTTTGGCAGCCGCCAGCATGGCCAGTCGCGCCACCACGCCGTAGGTGTAGAAGCGGTTGGTTGGCGAGTCGGGCAAACCGGCGCAATCCGGCGTGTGGCAATCGGTTTCAAAGGCGAGCGGGACAAAGCTCATGCCGCGCGAATTGAGATTTTCGTCAATCCCGCGGTCGGTATTGACACGATAAAAGCCGCCGACCACAAATTGATCGATCATGTAAACGACCGGCTCGGCGACCAAATCGTTGACGCGCTCGAACGTATAGACGCCTTCCTGAATGATGACTTCGTTGACTTCAAGGCCTTCCTTGATGACCGCCATCTTGTTGCGCTCTTTACGATTCAAGTCGCGCACGTCGTCCGGCGAACGCGCCGTCAGCACACCCATACCGTAGGTGCCGGCATCGGCCTTGACGATGACAAACGGTTTTTCCTTGATACCGTACTCTTTGTATTTGATTTCAATTTCCTTCAACACCGCTTCAACGTTGGAGGCCAGACATTCTTCGCCTTCTTTAGCTGAAAAATTCACGCGCCCGCACTGCGAGAACTCGGGATTGATCATCCACGGATCGATGTTGATCAGCTTGGCGAACTCCTCGGCAACGCGGTCATAAGCGTGGAAGTGGATGGTCTTGCGGCGATTGGTCCAGCCAGAGTAAAGCGGCGGGACGACCGGCTGCTCGATGCCTTCTAAAATCGGCGGCACGCCGGCTGACAAATCGTTATTGAGCAACACCGCGCAGGGGTCAAACCCAGCGACACCAACGCGGTTGCCGATTCTGATCACCGGCTCTAGCGTGAGCTTGTCGCCGTTCGGTAGATCCAGCGTCGTGACGGTCGTGATCTCCGGATTTATGGAGCCGACGCGGACATCTAGTCCGGCACCCTCGAGAATTTTTCGAATCGCGGCAACGTTGGTGAGATAGAACAGGTTACGGGTGTGATTCTCCGGGATCAACAAAAAACGTTGTTTATCCGGACAGATTTTCTGCACCGCAGACATCATCGCGTGTACACAGAGTGGCAGGAAGTCTGGATTCAGATTGTTAAACCCGCCAGGAAATAGGTTGGTGTCGACCGGCGCGAGCTTGAATCCCGAATTACGCAAATCGACCGACGAATAGATTGGCAGCGTATGCGTCTGCCATTGCGCGCGAAACCAGCGTTCGATGGTCGGGCGCGAATCGAGAATTTTCTGTTCGAGTTCGAGTACCGGGCCGGTGAGTGATGTCGTGAGATGTGGAACCATGCAACAACCTCTCTATGTGCTTCCCAGCCTAACAAAGTGGGGCCAAAAAGCGTGAAATCAACCGCCACCCCAACCCCGATGCCGGACGGCAAGTTTACTCCCGTCAATCCTAGTCTCCAGCCGGTTAGCGTGTTTTTAGCAGCGCCTGAATTGCATGGGAGAATCCGGCAACTCCTCTCAATTTTCTTTCGCCATGCATCTGCATATTCTAGGTATCTGCGGCACGTTCATGGGTGGTCTCGCCGCACTGGCGAAAGACATGGGCCACACGGTGACCGGCTGCGACGCAAATGTCTATCCGCCGATGTCCACCCAGCTCGAAGCGCTCGGCATCGGCTTGCACGAGGGCTTTGACGCCGAACAGCTCGATAAATATCAGGCGGATGTGTACGTGGTCGGCAATGCGATGACACGTGGCAAACCGATCATTGAAGAAATTCTCAACCGGGGGATGCGCTATATCTCGGGACCGCAGTGGCTCGGTGAAAACGTATTGCAGGGCCGCTGGGTGCTATCGGTGGCAGGCACGCACGGCAAGACCACCACAGCGTCAATGTTGGCGTGGATTCTCGACTACGCCGGGGTGGCACCGGGATTTCTGATCGGTGGCATCGCCAAGAACTTCGGCATCTCGGCGCGCATGCCCAAGGCGGAGTCGCCGTTTTTCGTCATCGAAGCTGACGAGTACGACACCGCGTTTTTCGACAAGCGTTCTAAGTTTGTTCACTACCATTCACGCACGGTCATCCTCAACAATCTGGAATACGACCACGCCGATATTTTTCCAAATATCGAGGCGATTGAGACGCAGTTTCACCATCTGGTGCGCACCGTTCCGGCCAACGGACTGGTGGTTGCCAATGGCAGCGAGGCGCATCTGACCAATGCGCTCGACAAAGGCTGCTGGACGCCGATCGAGCACTTCGGGCCGGGCATGCTGTGGGACTTTCGGCGTGGCGCCGAGGAAAACCAATTTGAAGTCCGCTGCGACGACAAAAATCGCGGCACCATCACGTGGGATTTGACCGGCGCGCATAACAAGATGAATGCGCTTGCTGCGATTGCCGCTGCGCGCCACGCTGGCGTGCCGGTGAAGATTTCCATCGAGGCATTGAATCAATTCAGCGGTGTGGCGAGACGCATGGAAGTCCGCGGCATCGTCAATGGCATTACCGTTTATGACGACTTCGCCCATCATCCGACCGCAATTGCCACCACACTGGCAGGCCTGCGCTGTCATGTGAAGAACGATCGCATCATTGCCGTTCTCGAGCCGCGTTCGAATACGATGAAGCTCGGCGCGATGCGCAACGCGCTGCCCGCCTCGTTAGCCGCGGCGGACGTGGTGTTCATTCACGCCCACAATCTTGGCTGGGATGCGGGCGAAACATTTTCTCCGATCGGCACCAAGACCGGCGTGTTTGACAATCTTGCGACACTGGTTGAGGCGGTCACGGCGGTGGCCAAGCCAAATGACCATGTCGTGGTGATGAGCAATGGTGGCTTCGGCGGCGTACACAACCTGCTACTTCAGGCGCTCGCGGTGAAGGCAATGGCCGGCGAAGCGATAGTGCCGAGCGCCGGATTGAACAGTTGATTGTAAAAGTGCAATAACGGCGCGCGTTTCGGGCCAAAAGTGCCTGAAACTGCCCGCCAATAAACGACTTTCAAAATTTACTGCGATGAAAACACTCATTTACCTGCACGGTTTTCGAAGTAGCAGCCAATCCCACAAGGCGCGAATGCTGGGCGAGGCGCTGCATACGTTAAGCAGCGACTGGGAATACATCACTCCAGATCTCTCGTTTGACCCGGCCGTGGCATTCACGCAAATTGAGGCGATTGTCGCGCGTTGTTGCGCGGACGATTTAACGATCGTGGGATCGTCTCTTGGTGGTTTCTATGCGGAAATTTGTGCCGAGAAGACGGGCTGTCGAGCTGTTCTACTCAATCCTTCGCTCGCGCCTTGGGAAACGTTGTCCTCCTGTATTGGTCCACAGACGGCGTTTCATGGCGACCACGAGCCATTTGAGTTCACCGCCGAACATCTAGCGGCACTGCGCGCGCGTGACGTCGCGGGCGTCACCTCACCCGAAAATTTTCTGGTCGTCGTTGAGATGGGCGACGAACTTCTAGATCACCGTGCGACGCTATCGAAGTTTGCCGCGTCACCACAGATCGTCGTCGACGGCGGCAATCACGATCTTTTATCCTTTCCGTCCCACGTCGCCAAGATACTGCGGCACGCAGGCCTCAGCGTCGCCTGAATTCGGCCAGCAGGACGACTCGGGCGGCATGCTGCCGCTATAATTCGCGCTCACGTTGTGTCAAACATGTGCCCCCAATTGCGCATCAAGTACCGGAAACCCGCCAACCATGAATGTGTTTTTCGAAGAAGACGGGGGCTTTAAGGTCGCGCGCGTGATGGAGGATATCGGCACGTCGATGCAGGTCGAAGCCATCAGTGGCAAACGCAGCAAGATCAAGGCTAACGCTGTGTTGCTCCGGTTCGACTCGGCGCTCGGCGAACTGTTACCTAGCGCAGAGGTGCTGGCGGCGACGATTGAACCTGATTTTCTTTACGAAGTGAGCGGCCCGAACGAATTTGGGTTCGAGGAGTTGGCGCTCGAATACTTCGGCCACAAGCCCTCCGCAGCCGAAGCGGCCGCATGCGCGAGCAAGCTGCATGGCGCGCCGATGTATTTCTACAAACGCGGCAAGGGTCGCTACCAAAAAGCGCCCGAAGAGAATCTGAAGGCGGCGCTCGCCTCGATCGAGCGCAAGAAGCGTGAAGCGGCCGAGATGGAGATTTGGGTAAACGAGCTCACGTCCGGCGTGATGCCCGAGGCGATGCGCCCGCACGTCAACCAATTGCTTTACCGGCCCGATCGCAATACGCTGATCGCCAAAGCGTGTGAGAAAGCGGTCGAAGAAACCAGGCTCAACCTGCCGGAACTATTTTTCGCAGCCGGTGCATGGCCACACCGCAGCGCGCTGCCCTACATGGCACAGCACGACTATCATTTGGGCAAATTTGTCTCTGAGTATTTTCCGAAAGGCGTCGCCCCGCCGGTTGATGCAGTCCTCACCGCGCCGACCGAAGTTGCCGACAGCGGTCGTACCGCCTACTCCATTGATGACGCGACCACGGTTGAGATTGACGACGCGTTTTCGTATCGCGTGCTGGATGACTCGCGCGTTGAAGTCGGCATTCACATCGCCGCCCCGTCGCTCTATTTTGACCCCGACAGTGCGCTCGATGCCTACGCCAAATCGCGCATGTCAACGGTGTACTACCCGGGCACCAAGATCACGATGTTGCCCGACGCGGCTGTCGCCGCCGCCACGCTGGCGGAGGGACGCGATTGTCCGGTGGTCTCGCTCTACGCCGAGTTCGATCCCGCTACCCACGCGCTTGTCTCGACGCGGTCAGCGGTCGATCGCGTACATATCGGCAAAAATCTGCGCCTGCATGAAATCGAGACATGGCTCACCGATGCATGCATTGCCAACCCTGCGGGCACCACCGACAAAGGCACGTTTGGCGACCAACTCATCAGCCTGCACGCGATCGCCTTGGCGCTCAAGGAGAAGCGTGGTGCCAAGGACAACACCGATTACGTCGACTACAACTTTGACATCATGAATGACGGCGCAACGGTAAACATTTCGCAGCGGGTACGCGGCAGTCCCGTCGACACCATTGTTGCCGAGCTGATGATCCTCGCCAATAGTGAGTGGGGGAAATTACTCGCTGAAAATAACGTCGCGGGAATCTACCGCGCCCAGCAGAACATGAAGACCCGCATGACCACCGACGCGCTGCCGCATGAGGGGCTCGGCGTTGCCTACTACGCCTGGTCTTCCTCGCCGTTGCGGCGTTATGTCGATCTGGTGAATCAACGTCAGCTGGTGGCGTTGATACAAGGCGGCACACCGCTGTTTCCAAGACGTTCGCCGGTGCTCAGTGAAATCGCGCGAACCTTCGACCTCACTTACGACGCTTATGCGGAATTCCAGCGCAATATGGAACGGTTCTGGTGCCTTCGCTATCTTGAACAAGAAGGCAAAACATCATTTCCGGCTACCATCATCCGCGATGAGCTGGTTCGTGGCAGCGAGTTACCAATCATCGTCAAACTGAAGGCCACCGCCAATCTCAATCCCAAGACAGCGGTAACTGTAAATATCGAGTCCATCGACTATTGGTCCATCGGCGGCGTGTTTTCTTTGCCCGTCGTGCCGCAAGAAGCCCCCAAAGCCGAATAAAATAAGCCTATGCAAATACGCACCCGCTAGCGACGCGCGATGCTCCCGTTATTTTCGCGGCCCCGGCAAGTCGCACATGCCATCAATATCCGGATCGACGAAAGACTCGATGCGGTGGCAGCCCTCCCACCTCCGCCGGTTGCGATTTCCATTCAGCGCGCGCTGGCCGTTTCCATCCCGATGCAATCGGCAACGGTTGTTTCGCTCACCGTTCATTTGTTTATCGTCTTGGGCATCAGCTTCACCGTTTTCGATGCAAAGCGCTTCGCGCCGCCCCACAACATCATGGACGTTGTGCTGGTCAATTCCAAGAGCGCGTCAAAACCGACCAAGGCCGACGCCCTAGCGCAGGCCAACCTCGATGGCGGTGGCAACACCGATGAAAAGCGGCGCGCAAAAACACCGCTTCCCGCCATGGAGCAGTCGACGGCGCGTAACGAGTTGCAGGCTGCACAAGATCGCGTAAAGCAACTCGAAGCCGAAATGAAATCACTCATGACCCAGGCGCGCGCGTCCGTCAAGATTGCTCAAGGCGAAATCGTTCCCCCTGCGGGGTCTCCCAAGCCGGTGGCGGCAGCTGACCTGATGCAGAAGTCAGTAGAGATCGCGAAGCTCGAGGCGCAGCTCTCCAAGGAATACGACGCCTACCAGCAGCGGCCAAAGCGAACGTTCATCGGCGCGCGCGCCGCCGAGTATCGATTCGCCCAATATGTGGACAACTGGCGGCTCAAGATTGAGTACGTCGGCAATCTCAACTACCCCGAAGAAGCCAAGACGAGTGGCATCCGTGGAAAATTGCTCCTCACCGTCGCCATCAAGGCCAATGGGGAAGTGGAGTCAATCGAAATAAATCAGTCCTCAGGCAAGCGCGTGCTCGACAACGCAGCCAAGCGGATCGTACAACTGGCGGCACCCTACGACAAATTTCCGGACAACATCAAACGCGATACTGACGTGATCCACATCACCCGTACGTGGATGTTCATGAAGGGCGATACGCTGGAAACGAAGTAGCGCCGCTGGCGGGCCGTGTCAGGGGTAAAACGCTCGCAGGCCATAGCCCGACGCTTGCGGCTTGCCAACCAGTTCCATATTCAAATTCACGTATAGCTCGATGTTGGGCGCGAGCCCCTCTCCTGCCGCAGGCACGCGTCCCAGGTACTCTGCCGGCATGAGTACACGGCTCGACAACACGGCATTATTCGCGTCCGTGAGCTTGACCTCCAACGCCGGAAAATCCTGTTTGGTCGGCGCGCGATTGACCAACGTTGCAGTAAGCAGGATGCGGCCCGGCCTGCCAGGTGGCTCAATCAAGTCAGACGATTCAATTTTGATCAGCGCGGTATCACGACCCCACGAAATCGAACATGCAAACGCCTCGCACATGGCCGCCATTTGCGGACGGAGTTGTGGGTACTGTTGCACGATCTCACTACGAAAATAGAAGGCTGCTTGCAGGGCGAGCGCGACACCCGCCGAGGTGCCAAGCCACACCCACACGCGCGATTGGACCGGATCTGCAGGTACCGGTCCACCAATCAGTGGGTTGGTGGTAGCAAGACCCTGTGCGTCCGGCTCAGCAGCAGGATCAATGTCCGGTGTGATCGCGAGATCTGCGTCCGGCGGCAATCCGGCGACGCCGTGTACATCCCGCGATAACTCGGGTTTGTCGGTCGACTCCGCGGCGGTCGCTGTATCCAGCGGCGGTATCTGCTGCGCGGAATCAGTTTCTTGGGTTGCGTCAAGCAGCGTGTAGTCAATCGGTTCACCGGCATCGTTGTCTTCAGTACGCTTTAGCGTTTCGAACGCATTGAACACATGCCGACACCGGCCACACATGACGCGGCCTTGCCGAACATTCAGTTGTTCGGGCGATACCTTGAATTTCGCACT
>JAYVUH010000164.1:0-5088 GCA_043788115.1 Burkholderiales bacterium | reverse complement strand
CCCTTCAAGGAGACCTCACGATCAAAGCGCGAGTAAAACTCAGTCTTGTCTGGAAGTGCGTTAAACGTCTCCTCCGAGATAAAAATCTCGCCCGCGTTTGCCGCTGACTCAAACCTTGCCGCCGTATTTACCACGTCACCAAAAACGTCGTTTTTTTCCAGAATACACTCGCCCGTATGCAAACCAATACGAGCCAACAGAATGGTCTTATAGACCTTTGAAAGATTAATCTCTTCCATCCCTTTTTGAATCTCGACAGCCGCTCGACATGCCGATGCGGCGTCCTCAAAATGCGATAGGGAACCATCCCCGATGGTTTTTACCAGTGTTCCATCATGCCTTTTGACCGAGATCAAGCAAAGATCATGGTAGCGTTTCAACATGGACCGGACAGCGATATCACCCGAGGATTCAGCGATCGCTGTCGAGCCTTTCAAGTCCGTGAACATGACGGTTAGCACGCGCTGAAATTTCGCCTTTAGGACGCGCTCCGCTTCATCACGACGATCCAGAAAACTAGAGATATCCTGCGTGTCCGGGCCAGACCCTGCGATCTTTACGGTGTTACCTGCCGACGCGATTGGCGACGTCGAGGGCAAGATTACGCCTGCCGCCGTAGGCACGAGGCCTGTTGAGGTAGGCGATTCGGCGGCCGGCACCGCTGGCTGATCTACCGCACCGAACGGCCCCGTTGCCGTCGGCGCTGGCATGTCCCAAAGAATTTTCTCTCGCCACTCACTGACCGATTGGGGGCGCTTTTTCTCGTCGATTTGCAGCGCCCATTGAATTCCATCCAGAAAGGCTTCGCTGTAGCGCTTCTGCGCGCGTTCCAGCAATTCCGGGATACGGTCCGCCTTCATTCTGGTCAAGGCATCGGGCGGGTTATCCCCGGTGACGGCAAAAAATAAGATGCCGCCGAGCGCATAAATGTCAGACCAGGGGCCTTGCTCAGTGTGCGACGTGTATTGCTCAAACGGCGCGTAACCGGGCGTGACCAGTGCCGTTAGCGTGCGCTGTGCGCCACCCATCGCCTGCCGTGCCGACCCAAAGTCGATCAATACCGGGCTGCCGTCGGCCCGGACAAAAACGTTATCGGGCTTGATGTCGCGGTGTAAGAAACCCGCCTTGTGAACCTTGCCGATACCATCGATAAGTTTTGCAAGCAGCAGTTTGATCGTCTCTTCAGGCGGCAGCGGATTTTTCTGGAAATAGGTATTTAGGGTTTCACCTTCTTCATAGTCCATCACCATATAGCCAGTGCCGTTGGCCTTAAAGTATCGATTTACCCGAACGATATTGGGATGGCTAAAGCCTGCGAGGGTGCGTGCCTCCTGCAAGAAGCTATCAAGTCCCGCTTGATACTCTTCAGTACGCTGTGTATTTGTGAGCGTAACCGCGCCACCATCAAGCCTCGCCACATCCGCGCCAGGGAAAAATTCCTTAATGGCGACATGTTTTTGCAGCATGGAATCGCGCGCGTGATACGTGATCCCGAAACCGCCGACGCCGAGGACGGAAACTAGCTCGTACTCCATGAGCATTGTTTCCAGCGGAAGTGTATTTGTATACTGGGGCTGAGGCATGATCCGTAGGCGGGTAGACAGAGAGGCAAAACAACATCCAGAGGCGCTGGCGCGTTACACACTCGCTAGTTTGCCAGATTCATCCGAACGCATGGCTCTTCAATCGTGCGCCAACTATCAACTTAACTGACTATTGCACCCGCGAAACTCCCCGTCAGACTCTCTTCGACTGTAATCAGGAAAGCAGCAGGGATCGCCGAGTATCGGCTCCATCAAAGAAAAAGGGCCTGCATCTCTGCAAGCCCTTGTAGTGTTTGGCTCCCCGACCTGGATTCGAACCAGGGACCTGCGGATTAACAGTCCGTCGCTCTACCGGCTGAGCTATCAGGGAATCGACGCCGGATTGCTCCAACGAAGTCGAATATTTTAGCCGTTTTTGCCCGCTTTGGTCAAACCCCGTCAAACCGCAAGATTGGGGCACGTTGACCTCGCTTTTTACTACCGCGCCTTCGCGTTACCGCGGCGAATAGCAGTGGTGGCAGCTGCCAACCCATCCGCCAAGTACGCGCCATAAAAGTCGGGCAGCATACTGCCCACGAGTGGCTCGCCGAGCCGTTTTCCGTCCCCGCCATAGAACACCACCACTGGAGCGAACTTGATGCCTTGGGTACCGACGAAGTCATCATGCGATGCCAACTTGCCATCAAAGCCACGTAGTTTGGTGACTGACTGAAGATCGATCTGCCGAATGATTGCCTTGGGCGGCATCTCAGCTGCCATTGGCGTCAGGTGGCTGCGGCGGATGGCCTCGCAGTGTGGGCAGCCCGGCAGGCTGTACAAGATCAAGATCGGAACACCCGCCTTGCGCGCCAACATGCCATCCGTTTGCAGGTCCGTCGCTTTGGTCAAACTTGATTCAGCAAGCGCTGCTGTGCAAACGACGCAGAGCAAGATCACAGCCACGCCGCGCCAAAGGCCCTTAAAGCACCCCGCTCCCGCAAAGGCGGGAGCCCAATGCTCACCAAATGGAATCAACACGAATAGGCTCCCGCCCGGCGCAACCCTTGTGGTTGTGCGCGGGAGCGGGGCTGGGCTGGGGGCAAGGGCCGTTAATGCTGTGAGCATAGGTAGTCAAGGACACGCACTATTTTGCGATGCCCGCATTGCCATCAACGCCAACCAGCTTGGGTAGGTTAAGCGCCTTCGGTTGCACGGTTTTCTTGTCGCGCAGGTAGCCAGCGAGCAAATCCCAGATCGGCGTGGTCTTGCTGCCGCGCGACGCTTCCGCCACAGGTGCCCATCCGGCGACCTTGTAGGTCTTGTTGGCGTCGAGTGGCTTACCCTTCAACGTCATCGCTGAAATACGCCCGCCCATCTTGGCATTTGGTGCGATGGTGTACTGCAAGCCGCCCACGCGCACCATATCGCCGCCTTGCTGGAGGTATGGGTCTGGGTTGAACAAATTGTCGGCGACGTCTTCCAGAATCTCCTTGATCTGCTCACCGCGAAATTCGTTGACCGTGGTGTATGGGTAGGTGATGGCGGTCTGATCCATGACGTGTTCAAACGTAATGGCCTGATTCGGCAAGATCGAGGTGCCCCAGCGAAAGCCCGGTGAGAATGCCATTTCTGCGCCCTGCACTTCCATCAACGCATCCAGAATGAGCTGGTCAAAGGTGCCGTTGAAATTGCCACGGCGATATAGCAAACCCCTCGTGGTCGCTAGCTTTTCAGACAGTTTTGCCTCAAAAGGCGCGCGAATGCTAGTGATCAGCTTTTCCATGTCGGCGTCGGCCGCCAATAAATTCGAGAATACCGGCAACAGTTTGTAGCGGAAGTCGGTGACCTTGCCGCCGCTTTTGCCGCTGTGTTTGCCATCGCGCACCTCAAGGTCCAGCACCCCAAGGAATTTGCCGTTCGACCCCGCGTTGGTTACCAGCGTCTTGCCGCTCTTGTTTTCGACAATGCTCGGTGCCGGCACGCCGTCGTGCGTGTGGCCTCCCATGATGGCGTCGATGCCGGTCACGCGAGAGGCCATTTTCAAGTCAACGTCCATGCCGTTGTGCGACAGCAACACCACAGCCTGTGCACCCTTCGCGCGTGCCGCATCGACGGTAGCTTGCATTTCCATTTCCTTGATGCCAAAGCTCCATTCCGGCGTGAAGTAGCGCGGGTTGGCCACTGGCGTGTACGGAAACGCTTGGCCGATGATGGCGACTTTGATGCCGTTCATCTCCTTCATCGTGAACGGCGCGAACACCGGATCACCAAAATCGGTGGTGTGGATGTTCTGAGCGACGAAATCGATTCCGGGTTTTCCATTCGGCTTAAAATCCTTCTCGATGATCTCCTTGACACGTTTATCACCGAGCGTCATTTCCCAGTGGGCCGTCATGACGTCAACGCCTAACGCGAGGCACGCATCCACCATGTCCTGGCCATTGGTCCACAGTGCGGTCGCACTGCCCTGCCACGTATCGCCACCGTCGAGCAGCAGCGCACCGGGGCGCGACGCTTTGAGTTGCTTGACCAGCGTGGCCAGATGGGCGAAGCCACCGACCTTGCCGTAGGTTTTCGCTGCCGCTTCAAAGTTCAGGTACGTAAAGGCGTGCGCCTCACGCGTGCCGGGTCGAATGCCAAACTGACGCAGCAACTTTTCGCCAACCAGATGCGGTGCCTTGCCGCTGGCGGCGGATAGACCCAGATTGACGTTGGGTTCGCGGAAATAAATCGGTTTCAACTGCGCGTGGCAGTCGGTCATGTGCAGCACATGCACGTTGCCGAACTTAGGCAGGTCGTACATGCTCGCGCTGTTGGCCGCCATTTGCGGCCGCATCGCGAGCGCCTCGTGACTATCCAATGCGAGGCCACCCGCGGAGGCGATCGCGAGTACGTTGAGAAATTCGCGACGGTTCATGCTGCTCATTTTGTTTCCCTGTCTAGAACTCAATATCGTCGGCAATTGCCTTGATACCTGCTTGCGCGCAAGCTTCATCCATCGCACCATTCGGCGCGCCGGAGACACCAATTGCGCCGAGCATGGTGCCAGCCGCGTGGATCATCAGCCCGCCGCCGACGGTCACAACACGGGGCAGATGACGAATACCACTAGCGGGTTTACCCGGCTCGGTTTCCTTGCCGAGTTCGGTGGTGCTGATCTTGAAGCTCGCGGATGTCCACGCTTTGTTCACCGCCGTGTCGGGTGTGTGTGCACCGGCGAATCGATCGCGCAGCATAACTTGCGGTGTGCCAACGCGGTCAACCACGGCGACGGCGACTTGTGCACCCTTCTTGCGGCAGTCACTGAGCGCCGCCTGCGCGGCCTTTTGCGCGCTATCGAGGGTGAGTTGCTTCGCGTCAAAGGTTCCCGCCGTGTTGGCAGAAGCCAACGATGAGGCCCACGATGAGCCCATCGCAACAAGAATCAGGATGGCGCGTGCTGTATTCATGATGAAACCCCTTAACGGTACGAGACGACTACTCGCCCTCGCACAGGCGGGGGCCCATTTCAAATCGTCATGGTCTGGTGAACACTAGACGGATGGGATTGGGCTCGTCGGCAAAA
>JAYVUH010000163.1:0-2188 GCA_043788115.1 Burkholderiales bacterium | reverse complement strand
GGAGAATCCAACAGGTGGGCAAAGGGGCCACCCTGAGCGCACTTTGAACAAAGCATGCGATCCCGAGTAGATTATTTTTCACAACGTACCAGACCAGTGCCAGGCGCGCCAGGCCTGCTTCGGCTGAACCAATGCCGCCTGCCTAAACTGAAGTTCTTTCCTCAAAAATGCGTGTTTTCCCTCTGACAGGCCCGGCAGTGTTAGTTCCGCTTTCTGTCTACGGTTTGATCTGAGAGATCAATTCGAGTGCGCGTTTTTGTTTCTCGTTTTGCGTGGTGGTGATCTGGAACATGGGCGCGTCGCTTGCGCTGTTTGTGCTGTTTTGAGTGCGACAGGTGTTGCGTACGATGGTCTGCATCTCGCACAGCAAGGTCTGGAAACTGTGTGTTGGCGTGCCATCGTCCAAGGTTCGGCTGTTCACCTTTTTCATGGCGGCCTCAGAGCGTTTTGCTGGAGCCACCGGGTCACGCACGAGCTTGGCCGCCTGATCTTCGTCGGCAAACATCACTGGTGCCCACGCCTGGCGCATGTGCCACTCCACGTAGTACGCCAACATACACAGGAAGATGTGTGCACGCACCCGCCCCTCCAGTCGGTGATGAATCGGGCGCACCTTCAGATCCATCGTCTTGATCGAGCGAAACGCGCGCTCCACCTGAGACAGGGACTTGTAGGTGCGCACACAAGTGGGCGCGTCCATGCGCGCGGCCTTGACGCTGGTGCGGATGATGTACAAGCCGTCAAGGGCTGCCTCAGCAGCGATGCTGCCAGCCAGGCGCTCGAAGGTGAAAGAATTGTCAGTGATGAACAACTCGAAGTGCTTGGCCACTTTGTAGGTATTGACCACCTTGCCAACCGCCACACCAATCTTGTCCTTGCCCATGAGCTTGGCTGCGTCCACCCGCGCCTTGATTTTTTCCAGGCTCCTGTGCGTGGCCGCCAGCAAATCGTCCCGCGTGTGGGCGCGCATCTTGGCCAACTCCGTATTGCGGCACGCCACCAGGCGTTCGCCAGGAAAGTCAGGCGAGCTGATCTCCAGCAAATTGCGCTCATCGAACAAACCCAGTTGCAAGTGTTTCTGCTCCACCAGGGTGCGAATCGCTGAACTGCGCAGTGCGGTGATCCAGGCCACATTGGCGTCCTCGCTCATCTCGTCGATGGCCTTTTGCGAAATCATGCCACGGTCGCCCACCATGATCATGCGACGCACACCAAACTGCTCGCGCAGGCGTTTGATCTGCGGCAAAAACGTCGTGCTGTCCGAGGTGTTTCCCTCGTGCACGGAGATCGCCACGGGGCAACCACGCGCATCGGTGAGCAGTCCGTAGTTGACCTGCAGGGTGCCGCGCTTGCCGTCTCGGCTGTAGCCCAGCTTGGCCAAGGGGCAGCACGAGCCCTCAAAGTAACTCGACGAGAGGTCGTACAGCACCAACGAGTCTTCTTGGAGATGGCGTGCAGCGAGCTTCCTCTGAATTCGGTCCTGCCCCGCGAGCAACCAATCCATGGCGTAGTACAAATCATCTTCAGTGGCATCGGCCACGCCAAACTCTTGGGCCAGGGTGCTGGTGTGCCACAGGCGCGTGGTGGCCAGTTTGGTTGCGGGCAACAGGATGCGCGAGGCCACCATGGCGCCCAGCAAGTCGCGCTCACGGCAGGGCTTGGAGGCCAGCAGCGAAGCAAAACCCAAACGCTGCATGGCCAGCGATACGGCTTGCACGTGACCGTGGGGGCGAGATGAAGAAATCTCGAACGCCTCACTGGCGGGCACAAAAGTCTCGCCACCCAACGAGCGTCGAATCAAGTCGATTACAGAGTCCGGCAGGTGAGACAGGTTGCCCAGTGTCTCGTTCTTGACCTTGCCGTCCTCGCGGTAGCTGCGTCGCAACAAGTGGGTGCAATAGACCTTGCCGTTGTACTTGCGCTTAGTAGTAACGACGTGTGCGGTTCCGGTTCTTGCAGCCATAAATAGCATTATAGCAAACAATAGAAAATTGCAACTATATTTTAGTGACTACAATTTTAATCCAAAAAAAGACCGGTTATATGCGGTCTTCATTGGGAGAATCCACAAAAAATGGAGCGCCTTTGCGGTCAACCGGGGAGGAACTTCAGTTTAAGGAGATCTAGACATGCCGGCAGACCCAGCAACCGTGAGTGAGAAAACATATTTGACAACCGGCGAACTTTC
>JAYVUH010000162.1:0-7192 GCA_043788115.1 Burkholderiales bacterium | reverse complement strand
GCTTCAGGCGCTTGGCTTCGACTTCGATGTCCCGCTTGTGCTTCTGATTTTGCCTTCTTGCTTTCAACATCGATGCATGGCTCATTGCGATTCTCCTAGGAGGAATAGTCTTAATAGTTGGGATGTAAAGCTATTTTGACCCGATTTTGCGTCCAGCGCCTAACCAGTCCACACTCTCCGGATCCAGCATTTCGCAAATTCGGAGAGTAGACCCCTTTGACTAAGGTGCCGGTCGGCAAAGAAACCTATACGCGACTGAAAGATCAAGGTGGCCCTCGGTTCGCCAATCGCGTCATCGGTGAACGCAGACCAGAGGCTAAACAAAGCGGCCCGTCTGAGCCGCTTTTCAAGTCTCAAACAAGCGTTTTACTGACGTGTTCGCCATCTAACTGTCTGATGGTTTCAGCGCGACTAAAAAAGTTATTGATATCTGCGCGACCGGTCTGCGCAGACGCACTTGAGGTCACTTGATCAGCACCAATCATGCCGACCTGCGCAGCTTGGAACGGCATCATGATGGACGCGACGACCAGAATATTGCAGAGCAGTTTCTTAAATATCAATTGCATGTTTTTCTCCTTGAGTGACTTTTCTGACCGGCGCGACGCGCCGCAGATTTGCGCTGCGTGATGAGGTTACTAGCGTTGTAGAGAGCAGGTAGTGCAGAGAGCAAACGTTTCCTCTGTCTCTGGGTGCAAGCCTTCACGCACTGAGAATGCGGGACTGCGGCGTGGGCGTTTGTGCGGCTGCGCTGTACTGGCTGCGGCACGTACTCACCGCAAAAGAGCACGCATGGTTTCGAACCCTGTCTGGCGCCTGCTAAGGCGGGTGGCCTATGGTTGACACAATCCTCGCCTTCGTGTCTGCGCAGCGTCGTATTGGGGTAACAAACGTTACGAATACGTGCAACCGTGCACGCGATTTCCGCTCCGTTGGTACGTTGGCGAACAGACCGCCCGCTGGCCGAAACGTAATCTCAAGCAGTAGGTTGCGCAAATAGGCTTCAACGGGCTCAAACCCGCGTGACCGCACCAATAACTGCGTTGCCAGTGCTGGTTCGAGCGAAAATGAACTCGGCTATGCAACGCGTTCACCACAAAATTTGGAGATGATTCATGACACGACTTAGTCGCACTTTCGCCGTTTTTGCAACCGCGGCCCTGATGTTTACCGTTGGCTGCTCGTCGACCCGCACGCAAGAAAGCACCGGGCAGTACCTTGACGATACGGCCATTACAACAAAGGTGAAAGCAGCGATCTTTAACGACGCGGTATTGAAGTCAGCTGAAATCAACGTCGAGACCTTCAAAGGCCGCGTGCAGCTGAGCGGCTTTGTCAGTTCGCGTAGCGATATCGACCGTGTAGTTGGATTGGTGCAGGGTGTGGGCGGCGTTCAGTCGGTCAAGAACGATATGCGCGTGAAGTAACCGCCTATTGAGAGTTTGTGCACGCCCTTTGGTAGGTTCGATCCAGCGTTACGCTGGTCGCGAATCTGCCCGAGTCGCTAAACAGGGCCGAATTTGAATACGCCTCAAGCACTAGTCAACACTTCCAAGGATGCACAACATGAGCACACAACAATCTGCCGCAAACGAGTCCCTGATGGCGCAGGAGCGCAAGATCGCTGCCGATATCGGCCACATCGTTGATGGCGCTACGGACGCGCTAAAGACCTTTACGACGCAAACGCTCGAAAACGCTGACCAAACGCTGCAAAACGCGCAGCATGCCGCGACTGACGCGGCAAAAAAATATGCTGGCATGACAGACGGCTTTGTTCGAACCAACCCGTGGGCGGCAATCGGCGCGGCTGCCGCCGTTGGCCTGCTCGCCGGAATGCTGATCGCGCGCCGATGATTGGTTGTTGCTGTCTACCGATCACGGCGCATTTAAAGCGGTTCCAGAAGTGGTGACAGGACTCAAAGCGCTTGCCGACACGGGGCTCGACATCGTCAGCACCCGCGCGCGCCTTTTCGCACTAGAAGTTGAAATCGAGCAGCGGCGCGTTCTAAAGTCGTTGATTTATGCAGCCGCCGGATTGATGGCAGCGTTTGCGGCGACAACAGTTTTGGTTGTGTTTGTGATCGCGACGCTGTGGGACTCGCCCTACCGGTTGTATCTCATATTGTCGCTGCTAATTTGCACGTTACTTGCGGGCTGCGCGTTTGTGTGGCGAGCAAGACAAAGCGTACTCGAATCGCCGCGTCCGTTCGAGGCGACGCTCGATGCGCTTGCGCGCGACCTAGCGGCGATGAAATAGCATGAACGCATCGACTGCTTACGCTGAGTTGCTCCCTCTTGAGCAGCGCCGTCTGGCGCTGATTGAGCTTATCGACCTGCAGCGCGCATCCGTAGCTACTCAGGTGGGTAAGATCCGCCAAAACGTACAGCCCCTGACGAGTGGTATTGTTAGCGGCTTACCAAGCGGCTTTGGCGTTGATTTTGCCGAGCGCCACGGTGTGTTTTTTGCAGTCGCAGCAGCTACGATCGCAGGCTTGGTTGCGAAGTGGGTTCTGCGTGCACCGGCGGTCGAACGATCATTGCAAAGCGTGCAACGGGGTATGCGCTGGTGGTTAATTGCGCGTGCAGTGGGCCGTATTGCAACTTACGTGTTGGAGCGCCAGTCCGCCAACTCAAATAACAACACGCAAACGAAACATCAACCTTCAACTTAAGTCAATCTAAAGGACACATCATGTCAACACAAACAAACACGTTACCCCGCCCTCTGATCTGGGCAGCTGGAATCGCGATTATCGTCTTCTGTATGGCGGGCCTTGCCGCGATTATGGGATGGATCCCGACGTCAACAGGCCAAGCAAATCCGAGCGGGACAACACCTGCGCCGCAGGTTAAGTCAGGTGTCGCACCAAGCAAGCCCGCGCGTGCAGCGCAGCCGTCACAGGAGATTGCGCCAGACCGTGCAGCGTCGACTGTTGCGTCAAGATGTAACGATTGCGGCGTGGTCGAGTCGGTCCGCGCAACCGAAACGCGCGGCGAGGGCACGGGTTTAGGCGGCGTAGGCGGTGCCGTTGTCGGCGGCGTGCTGGGCAATCAGGTTGGTGGTGGACGTGGAAAAGACGTCGCGACGGTCTTGGGGGCAGTCGGCGGTGCTGTCGCCGGTAACGAGATTGAGCGCCGCGCAAGATCAACTGTCGGCACCGACGTAACGGTGCGGATGGACGCCGGTGGAACGCGCGTCATCCACGAAAATGGTTCGACCGCCTGGCGCGCAGGTGAGCGCGTGAAAATAATCGATGGCCAGTTGCAACGTAACTAGTCACGCTCGCACGTCTTGCGCTCTTACACGCATGCTCACGCACGCTAACGTTCACGCGCGCGAGCGCGAAACGTGCACAGCACGCGTTAGTTTGCATAAGAGCGAGCACTACCACAGGAATGCAATTGGGGATTGCGGCACCGACAAACGCTGTACTGTCACGCGCGATGTCCGTGTCGTAGTTCGCCTGACCGCGTAGCCACCATCCGTCACTCAGGTCAAAGTACTTGCACAGACGAAGGTCAGCATCTGCAGTTACAGCGCGCTTGTCAGGTGCGATATCGCCGATTCGCTGCGGCGGCACGCCGATGCTCTTTGCTAATCGGTACTTCGTCAGACCGAGCGGCTTCAAGAATTTTTTGTTCAATATTTCACCCGGCGATACGGGAGCTACGGTACGCACTTTTGCTTTCTTCATGATTTTCACAGCTCTGCCCGCCGTCAAGAACTACACGACAACATCGAGCACCCCGCTTTTTGCCGCGCCCAGTCTGGCCGCTTCTCGGCAAAGCGTTCGCGCCCCACTTGTAAGTCGTATGGTTTGCGCATCACATCTAGCAATTCGATCACCTTGCTGGCGTCGCCCGCTGTCGCCGCATCAATCGCTTCTTGCGCGAGGTAATTCCGTAATACGAAGCGCGGGTTGAACTTCGCCATACGCGCGGTGCGATCGGATTGCGCAAAGTCATCGGCTTTGATGCGCTCAACGTATCGGACTAGCCAATCGTCAACGCGCGATTGCTGCTGCGCGCGAAGGTCTTCGCGATAGAACGTATCGGCCATCAATGCGCGATTTGCATTCGTATCCATACCAATTTCACTCAAGCGCGTGAAAAAAATAGTCATGTCAATTTCCGCTTCAACCATCAAGCGATAGGCGTCGTTGACGAGTGCGTTGTCTTCCTCGCGCCACGCAGAAAAACCAAATTTGCCCGCGAGGTTATTGCGGGTGGCGAGATCGAATGCGGCGTCGTAACGGCTCATGCCTGCTTGTAGCAAATCGGCAAATCGATTGGCCTCATCGCTACCCTCCGCACTACCCTCTGCACTGCCCTCGTCGGTCACCATCAGCAACGCCGAACCGAGCCGCTCCAGATTCCAGCGCGCGATTTCCGGCTGCCGACCGTAGCAGTAGCGCTTGCCTTCGGCGTCTGTGGTGTTGGGTGTCCAGCCCGGATCAAAGTTATCCACCCAGCCATAAGGTCCGTAGTCGATGGTGAGTCCAAGGATGGACATGTTGTCGGTGTTCATCACGCCGTGCACAAAGCCGACGCGCATCCAGTGCGCGACCATCACCGCGGTGCGCTCGGCGACTTCGCCAAACCATGCGCCGATTCGATCAATCGGCTCATCAGGCAATGCAAGGTCCGCAAAATCACGCGAGATCGTAAAGTCGATCAAGCGCTTCAGCAGCGCCACATCATTGCGCGCGGCGTGGATTTCAAAATGGCCAAACCTCGTGAAGGACGGCGCCACCCGACACACAATCGCCCCCGGCTCGCGCTCGGGGTTGCCGTCGTAGAACATGTCGCGAACGACTTGATCGCCGGTTGCGACCAGACTTAATGCGCGCGTGGTTGGAATGCCAAGGTGATGCATCGCTTCACTACACAGAAATTCGCGAATCGAGGAGCGCAACACCGCACGGCCGTCAGCGCGGCGGGAATACGGCGTTGGCCCCGCCCCCTTTAATTGCAGCTCATACCGGCGACCTGCCCCATTGAGCACCTCACCTAGGTAGATCGCGCGTCCATCGCCCAGCTGCCCGGCCCAATGGCCGAATTGATGACCGCCGTAGACAGTGGCATACGGCTCGCTGCCGGGAAAAATGCCGTTGCCGCCGAGCGCATTCACGACAGCAGCACTTCGCATCGCGGCATCATCGAGCCCAAGCTCGGTAGCCATCTCTGCGGAGTACGCAATCAAGCGCGGTGCCGCAACCGGCGTCGGCGCGACACGCGACCATACCGCACCCTTCACTTGGCGAGTAGTGTTGGCCGTTTCGGGATCGCCGGGGAGTTCGCGGAGGAAGCGGTTGTCAAAAGTCAGCACGAAAAGTCTCGGTTCAGAACAGTAGGACGCAATTATGCAGCTGCCGCTCAGGCGTCCAATTGGAACGGCAACAGGATTTCCGGCATCACCCCTGTTGCGGCCATCGCCGCCACCGCCTCTCCGATCGCCGCCGAATGTTTGAAGCCATGGCCGGAACAAGCGGACACCACAATCGTGTCCGACTGCGCTGGCAGCCGGACGATTACAAAATTGACATCCGGGGTGCACGTGTAGAGGCAGGTCGCTGCCCGCGTGCTTGCGGCACCAACGCCGCGCATCTTGGCATGGATGTGCGAACGATACATAGCGTCGATCTCCTCAATGGCAACGGTGCGATTCACGGCATCCGGCGAGGTCTCGTCCCGCATCTGCTCGGTCGCGACCTTTATCTCGCGAATATTGCCCACTTGCGGAAAGCCGTAAAACACATCATCCGGCCCATCGCCCCAGTGCCAGATATAAATCGGGCATTCGCCGGCCCGATAGCACGTGTCATCGACGACGGGGAACCAATGCAGCACCTGACGTCGCACGGTCAGCGTAGGTGCGAGCACCGGCAAGAGTTGCGGCACCCACGCGCCAGCGCAGACGATGGTGGTTGCCGCTTGGTATTTGGTGCGATCCGTTTCAACCACCGTTCCACCTGCGTCTTTGCTGATGGACAACACGGTTTCGTTGGTATGCAACGTCGCGCCATGCTGCGCGGCGAGTTGAAGCTGCGTCGCCACGCAGGCTTCCGGCACCAAGTAGCCTGCACCCGGCTCGAAGTAGCCGACCTCATCGCCTTGCAAGATGAATTGCGGAAATCGCGCGCGGATGTCGTTCGCGCTGAGACGCTCGTGCGGGATGCCAAACCCCACAGCAACCGCAAACGTGCTCCCCAGAAAATCAGCCTGGCCATGCATATGGCTCGAAAGCCCCTCGCGCGCCATGATGAGTCCGCCGCACTGATTGAACAATACCGCGCCGGTCTCGCGCTCCATCTCGCGCCACAGCGCATGCGAACGCACCGCCAAAGGCACAAACTGTGCGCCCTCGCCGATGGCTTGCCGCGTGATGCGCGTCTCGCCATGGGTTGAACCGTGGATGTGTGGCGGCGCGAAACGATCGATGCCGACCACGTTCACCCCGCGCTTGGCGAGGTGGTAAGCCGTGGCGCTACCCATCGCGCCTACGCCGATCACCAATACGTCCGGCGTTTCAAGTCCCATATTCAATCCGCAGAATCAATACCAAATGCCGACCGGCGGATGGCGATCAAATGCTACCCGAAATGGTGTTGGAAAGTCCGGCTAGGCCCCTGCGACAAAGTACACGGCCAGCGCCAGCGCAATACTCGCCAGCGCAGCGTTGAGCCAAACTGCCGCGCTGGTGGCGTAACCGACGGGGATTTCGGAAGCACCCAGTTGCTTCACGACGACACGAAACTGTCTCGCTGCAAATACCAGCACCATTGCGCTCATACATAGCAACGCGACCCCCAACCAAAGTGAGAACACGCGGTCGATCTGGCTCGGCGCCTGACCTGTCACCATGCGCATGAATAACCCAAAACGCTCCACCACGAAGCCGAACCCCATCAGCGCCAGACCGCTTCGCTGCCATGCCAGCAGCGTACGTTCAGCGGCGAACAGCACGCGCGGGTCGTCAAGGTACGCCATTAGTGCGCTCCCATTTTCTTTTGCAACAATCCCCCTACCGCCATCGCGACCACAAATATCACCGCGTCAGGCGAAAACGAGCCCAACGCCACCAACGCCGGCCCCGGGCAAAAACCCGCCAATGCCCAACCCGCGCCGAATAGCGCAGAGCCGAGAATCAACTGAGGATCAATGACCGTTGCGTGCGGCCAATGGAACG
>JAYVUH010000161.1:0-3239 GCA_043788115.1 Burkholderiales bacterium | reverse complement strand
CGCTTGACGGTGGCGATGTCGCCGATCTTGAGCACGCGCCCGTTGGCGCGCAGGGTGAAATTGCGGATGGCGTCGACGTCATCAAAACGCCCGCTTGATCGTACATAGATTTTGTCGGTCGCCGTCTCGAACACGCCGCCGGGGATCACCGCGTTTTGTGCCTGCATGGCGGCGATGATGGCGCTGCCTTCGATGCCGAGGTTGGCGAGCTTCACGTTGGATAGCTCGATAAAGATTTTTTCTTCTTGTTCGCCGATGATTTCGACCTTCGATATATCGGGGACCAGCAGCAACTCACGTCGAATACGGTCGATGTAGATTTTTTTGTCGGCGTAGCCGTAGCCCTCTCCCGTCAGCGCAAAAATATTGCCGAAGGTGTCGCCGAACTCGTCATTGAAGAACGGACCGACGACCCCTTGCGGCAAGGTGTGGCGAATATCACCAATGCGCTTGCGAACTTGGTATTGCGTTTCAGGCACCAACTTGGCGGGCGCCGCATCGTCAACGAAAAACAAAATGGTCGATTCGCCGGGTCGTGAGTAGCTGCGGATGAAGTAGAGGTTGGGAACTTCTTGGAGTTTTTTCTCGATGCGGTCGGTGACTTGCTGATCGACTTCCGCCACGGATGCGCCCGGCCAGATGGTGCGAATCGTCATTGCTTTGAAGGTGAAGGGCGGGTCCTCGGATTGGCCCAGCTTGCCGTACGAAAAAAAACCGGCAACTGCGATGATGATGATCATGAACAGAACCAACGGCTGGTTCTTCAGCGCCCACTCGGACAAATTGGGTTTGATCATGGCGGCCTGCTAGCGTGCTGAGGTCGGTGCCTGCGATGCGGCGATCCGATTTTGCTCGGCGGTGGCCGGTGCCTGCGCCACTTTGCCGTCGCCCTTGACGGCCGGGTCGACCAACGGTTTTACAACTTCGCCGTCGCGCAGTTTTTGCACGCCGGCCGCGACGATGGTGTCGCCGG
The DNA here is from genome assembly GCA_043788115.1 of Burkholderiales bacterium. Lineage (GTDB taxonomy): Bacteria > Pseudomonadota > Gammaproteobacteria > Burkholderiales > Usitatibacteraceae > UKL13-2. The sequence goes on along the minus strand of JAYVUH010000161.1, from coordinate 2,266 downwards.
TCTTGATCGCGTCAGACTTCACCAAGGCGTTGGTCTCGCGGTATTGCACTACCGTGACAGGCTGCAAACTGACTTTGCCGTCCGCGGCAATTTTCCAGACGCCGATGTTGTTGCCCTGCGCATACAGTGCCGACAGCGGCACGGCGAATGTGCCGGGCGCGTCTACGCCGACAAACGCGGCGAAGGCTGACATGCCCAAGCCGATGGCGGCCCTTTGTGCGGGCGGGACCGCCAACGACACGCGTGCGGCGTAGGTGCGCGCCACGGCATCAGCGGCGCCAGAGACTTCCCGCACGGTACCGGCGAAGAAAGTCTCGGGACTCGACCATAGATGCACCCGTATTGGCCGCTTCAGGTTGGCACCGCGAAAGTCGCCGATGCGCGATTCGGGCACCGCGATAACGAGTTCGAGTTCGCCGGGGTTGGCGACGCGCAATATTGCCTGACCCTGCGCCACGACTTGACCAGCTTCGGCGCTGACTTGCGTCACGACGCCGTCAATCTGGGCGAGTAGTGTTGCGTAGCCCGCTTGATTGATGGAGACGTTGGCGGATGCCTTTTGCGCGTCCAGTCTGGCGCGGGCGGCGCTGGACAGATTGACTTTCTGATCGAGTGCCGACTGACTGATAAATCCTTTGGTGAAGAGATCGCGATGGCGTTTGAGTTCGGCGTCAGCGAAGTCGGCTTCAGTTTGCTGGGCGCTCACTTGCGCACGCGCCGCGTCGGCGGCCAGTTTGACGTCTTGTGGGTCGAGTTCGGCTAACGGTTGGCCGCGTTTGACGGTGGCACCGGCGTCGACCAAACGGCGCGCGATTTTGCCGCCGACACGAAACGCATGATCGACCTCGTAACGTGCGCGGATTTCGCCCGAGTAAATGTCTAGGTCGCTACCGCCGCCAGCCGTGACCTTGTAGGCGAGGGCGGGACGCACGGCGCTGGCGGGGGCGTCTTGTTTCGAACAGGCGGCCAATACAATGAGGACGGTACCAAGCGCCGCCATCGGCGCTAAGTGTCTGATAGACGAGAAAAAAAGCTCTGGGTGCGGCGAGGCTGGCATGGCGAACTATCGTGAAATTGGGGTTCAAGAAGTGGGTCGGAGCAGTGGTAAAAATAAATGACTATTCGGTAAGTTACTAGGAAGTTTGTTGGCTGTCAATCTGTTTTTTGCCTGTTTTTGTCTGTTTTTTTCGATGGTCAGGGACGCCAGCATGGTGGGGTGCAACAATACGATGCTCAGCGTTGGTGGTGCCCTATACGATGCGCGAATCACGCTATTTGTCAGGAGGATGTATGCAGTCAATCATGGTACAAACCGTAGACGCGAGAAGCGTCGTGCATCACTCGCGCCGAGAGTGTCTGATCGCGATTACCGTCGCGACTGCGGCCATCGTTAGCGGTACCCGAGCCGGCAATGTGCTCGCTTTGTCGTTGAGTGACCTGAGCCAAACGGATGCGTCCGCCGGTGTCAAGGCTGCCCTTGAGCGCGGGGCGGACATTGCCGTACAACTGCTGGGCCGACAGGATGGCTTTTGGGCCAATGATCGGGTCCGCATTCCGTTGCCGGAATGGATCGCCAAAGCCGAGCGCGGCTTAAAGCTGATCGGCAAAGGTCGCGACCTCGATGACCTGAAGCTCGGTGTAAACCGCGCTGCTGAACAAGCGGTACCTCAGGCGAAAAAGCTGCTGACGGATGCCGTCAGGTCAATGACGGTACAGGACGCGAAAGCCATTCTCAAGGGAGGCGAGGACTCGGTAACGATATTTTTCAAGGACAAGACCGCCAAACCGCTCGAGGCAAAGTTCCTGCCTATTGTGACCCGCGTGACCGACCGAATTGGACTGGCAAAACAATACAACCAGATGGCCGTACAAATCGAGCAATCTGGTCTGATCACGCTCCGGCCCGAGCAGAGGCGGGTCGAAACCCACGTCACCGTCAAAGCGCTTGATGGTCTCTATTTCATGATCGCGGAAGAGGAAAAAAAGATCCGGCACGATCCAGTCGCGGCGGGGAGCGACATTCTGCGCAGAGTGTTTGGTGCCATCCGGTAGTCGGCTCGCCCACCGTCTCGGAATGGCTGCGCCAAGCGCGTCGAGAGTGGGAGCCCGCAAGAAAACACCCGCCACGCCAAGATGCGTTTGCAACGCCCCGTCTTGAAGCGACAAGCTAGGGAGGGTCTGATTAAGTTGCTTTGGTTCAGATTGTGGAGAGATTGGGGCAGCGGCTAGGCATGCGACGAAGGTGCGTTGCCGGGCTACCGCACGA
>JAYVUH010000160.1:0-2600 GCA_043788115.1 Burkholderiales bacterium | reverse complement strand
TCATAGACGTCGGCCAGCACCGGCCCCTGAATCCCAACCGCATAGTCAAACCGCGGCGCGGTATCGGAGAGATTCCGGTTGAAGTCATCGATAAAATTGATGCCGCCGATGAAACCAAGCGTGCCGTCGATCACGACAATCTTTCGATGCAAGCGTCGCACCCGATGGCGGGTCGGGAACCACTTGCCGCGCATCGGCCGATAGATCAGCAGTTTCACGCCGGCGGCCATCATGGCATCGAAAAAGGACTCGGGCACCGTCAGTGAACCAAAGCCGTCCACTAGCAACCTCACACCAACCCCGCGGCGGGCGGCCCGCGATAGCGCGTCTGCAATCGGTTGACCGCTCGCATCGTTCTCAAAAATGTAGGATTCAATCCGGACATCGGTGGTCGCGGCATCAATGGCCGCCACCATCGCGGGAAACAGGGCACCACCGTTCTTGTACAACGTGATGCGATTACCCCTGACGATCTTCATATCGCGGACAACGTCACGGCGAGCCCGACATGATCGGACATGCGCCGCCAGCGCGCGCCATTCACGTCGCCGTGCAGCCGATGCACGGTATCGACCTTCATACCACGTACATAGATGCGGTCAAGCGTCAACATAGGCATCACCGCAGGGAACGTGCGGGCAGGTTTGCCGTGTGTCGCTTCAAACGCTTCCACAACGCCCAGCGCATCGGCCAGCTTTGCGCTGATTCGGCTGTGGCCCGCACGCCAATCGTTGAAGTCACCGGCGATGACCAACGGCGTGTCACCAGGCGCGACTTCCTTCAGCAGTCCGATGAGTCGGTCGATCTGCACCACGCGGCTGCGGTGGAACAGCCCCAAGTGTATGCACGCACAGGCTAACGGACTCTTGAACCCTGGCACGTCGATGCAGGCAATCAAATGGCCACGGGACTCTAGGCGGTGGTGCGATGCATCGTGATTGGCCCAATGCGCCACCGGATAGGACGACAAGATCGCGTTGCCGTGATGACCAAGGCGATGCTTTGCGTTCTCGCCATACACAATGTCCGTATAGCGTCCCTCGGCGATATGCTCATGCTGCGACTTTAGCGGCCAGTCGTCGAACTTTTGCGCGTTTCCGGTATGCGCGCCCTGCACTTCCTGCAACAGCACGATATCGGCGTCGAAGGCATGTAGCTTTTCACGGACTTCATGAATTACCAACTTGCGATTGAGCGGCGACAACCCCTTGTGGATGTTGTACGTGGCAATGGTGAGCTGCGCGTGAGGAGCGGGCTGCGCGGGAGGGGCGAGGGGTGAGGGGTGAAGTGGTTCGTGATTCATCGACTGCCTTCGCTGGTGCAATGTGCGGTGTCGCGCGCGCGCAAACAAATTCGAGGCCGACACAATAGGTTCGCCTGACGCCTCACGCCTCACCCCTCACCCAATACACCTCACCCCTCACTCCTTACACGAGAGGGCAACGACAGAATCGCCTCCCGGTTGGACCATGAGAAGCAAAGCGGCGCCGCTTGATCAACAGACAGCCAAACATATTGCAAGTGTTCGCGCGGGTGAAGCTGCACCGGCACGCGCTGATTCACGCGTAAACCAAACACGTGCTCGGTGTTGTGGGTGACATCGGGCGCATAGCGGTGTCGCCAAATTGGAAAAATCTCGTAGACATGCTGTTGCTGCCAATCCGTCAGTAGATGGCGCGACACGTCGATACCGGTCTCCTCCCTCACTTCGCGGGTCGCGGTTTCAACCAACGTCTCGCCTTCGTCCTGACTACCGGTCACACTCTGCCAATAGCCGGGACGGTCGGCGCGCTCGATCAACAACACCTCACACTGTTGGTTGTAGATCACGATCATAGTCGAGCGCGGAATCTTGAAAGGCTTTGTGGCTGCTACAGGCGCATCGGTAGGCATTATGTGGATCGCATCAAAAGCATCGTGAATGGAACGCGGTAGGCGCGCTGCTAGACTTCTATTTTGCTTGCGTCACGTTAGACGAATCACATTCTATGTCCTCGACCTTCATCGCTACACCACGTCCATCGTATGCTAATGGCGCCTTGTGGGGTTTATTTGCGATCTCCATCTGGGTGGGCTGGATACTGCTGACCCGCTACGGCGTCACCACCTCGCTGTCGCCGTTTGATATCACCGCCCTTCGGTTCGCCTGCGCCGGCCTGTTGCTTCTGCCAATCGTCTTACGCGACGGCTGGGGCCTTGCCAAAATCGGTTGGCGCTTATGGTTGATTATCTGCGTCGGCGCTGGCGTGCCGTATGTGCTGATCGCCTCAGGAGGTTTGCAATTCGCCCCCGCCGCGCACGCCGGCGCACTGATTCCAGGCACCATGCCGCTGTGGGCGGCCTTGCTTGCGATGATTTTTCTGCAAGAAAAGATCGGCGGTATTCGCCGTGCAGGATTGACGCTCATCCCCGTCGGGATCGTCATTTTTGTCGGCTCGGGCCTGACCGACTTCGCCTCCGGGAACTGGCGCGGACATCTCATGTTTCTCGCGGCCGCACTTTGCTGGGCGAGTTTCACTGTTGCGATGCGACGCGCGAGCAGCAAAGGATTGACCGCGTTGCACGCCGCTGCGATTGTTTCAGTCGTCTCGGCGCTTTGG
>JAYVUH010000159.1:0-3513 GCA_043788115.1 Burkholderiales bacterium | reverse complement strand
TGGACTCGCAGTTTGGTGAGATTCACGATATTCGTTTGGCCGGTGACTTCGGCGTCCCACTTCTCCCTTTGGAAAAAGGAACTAATTCGATTTCTAATTGATTGGACCATTAATGATTCAAATTCAACGCCAGTAGCCTGCAAGAAGCGCAGCGTAGTGAAGCGACGCGCAGGGCGGTCACCACACAAGCACCGTCCCGCATTGCGCTACGCTCCATGGCGGGCTACTCCGTTAATAAATGATTAATGGTTTGGGGATCGAGGGGCACCAAAACCTACTGTCATACGAATATCGCGAATTTCAACAAACTGCTAGCGAAGGCGCACGGCTTCAACGATCACGGACGTGCCGGAAGATACCGTATCGCTAAAGGTAATCGCGTCCAACACCGATGCGTACGCGCGCTCGGCGGCGTCAAGGCTCGCCGCTTCGATGTTCATCAGCAAGTCGCCGCGTTTGACTTCGCTGCCGAGCGCGATGATCTCAGACAGCCCGACGGCGGGATCGATGACGTCCGTTGCACGTTGGCGTCCTCCGCCGAGCGTGACCACGGCCAAGCCGAGCTTACGCGTATCAAACGCACGCACTACACCATCGACCAGTGCTAGCACCGGCATGATCACGGGTGCGCGAGCCAGATGGCGATCGGCCTGATCGAGCAAATCAGTCGGCCCACCAAGGGCCGCAACCATCTTCTGGAAAATCTCGGCCGCCGAGCCATCCGACAAACTCCGCTCCAGTCGGGCGTTTCCAGCCATTTTGTCTTCAAACTGCCCGCTGGAAGCCAATAGTTCCACGCAGAGCGCCATTGTGACTTCATGCAGCCGCGCGGGTCGGGATTTCCCGGTGAGGTAGTCAATTGCACATTGCACTTCGATGGCGTTGCCCGCGCACGGCGCCAACGACTCGTTCATATCGGTCAGTAACGCGGTCGTGGTCATGCCCGCACCATTGCCGACTTCAACAATGCTGTTGGCCAACTCACGTGATTTCTCAAGCGTCGGCATGAACGCCCCCGAGCCAACTTTTACATCCATCACTAACGCATCGAGGCCCGCGGCGAGTTTCTTCGAAAGTATTGATGCCGTGATGAGAGGAATCGACTCCACGGTCGCGGTCACATCGCGCGTTGCGTAAATGCGCTTGTCGGCCGGCGCGAGTTCGGCGGTCTGGCCGATGATGGCAACACCGACATCGCGCACCACGGCCTGAAACTTCTCGATGCTGATATTGGTCTGGTAGCCGGGAATGCTGTCGAGCTTGTCGAGCGTGCCACCAGTGTGGCCTAAGCCTCGGCCGGAGATCATTGGCACATAGCAGCCACACGCCGCCAGCATCGGGCCGAGCATCAGTGAGACAACATCGCCGACGCCACCGGTGGAGTGCTTATCCACCACCGGGCCGTTGAGATTAAGTGCCTTCCAGTCGAGTACGCGCCCCGAGTCACGCATCGCCATGGTCAACGCCACTGCCTCGGCACGCGTCATGCCGTTGACGTACGTGGCCATGGTGAAGGCCGCGATTTGGCCTTCACTCACCCGATCCGCCGTGACGCCTGCGATGAATTCACGAATGTCCGCCTCGGCCAGCTGTCCACCGTCTCGTTTGATGCGAATGAACTCTTGCGGCAACAAGGCTTGCTTCCTCGCCCGCTAGTACTTCGCCGCGAGGAATATCCCCGCGATGGTCGCACTCATCAGGTTCGACAAGGTCGCCGCCACCACCACGCGTAAACCATACTGCGCCACTGTGGCACGCAGATGCGGCGCAATACTGCCAAACGCCCCGGCGAGAATCGCGATCGAAGAAATATTCGCGAATCCGCACAAGGCAAACGAGAGAATCGCCAGCGTGCGCGGATCGATCACCGTCAATCCGGCGGCGGCCACCTTGGCGGGCTCTTGTAAGTACGGTGCGAGCCCGACGTAGGCAACGAACTCATTGAGGATCATTTTCTGACCGATCAGGTTGCCAGCGAACGCCGCGTGCTCCCACGACACGCCGAGCATATAGGCGAGCGGTGCGAATATCTTGCCGAGAATCGTTTCCAGATTCACGCCGGGATAACCCATCCAATTGGCCGCGCCACCGATCATGCCGTTGCACAATGCAATGAGTCCGATGAAGGCGATCAACATCGCACCGACTGCACACGCAATCTGAAAGCCTAACGCGGCGCCGCTGGCAGCGGCCTCAATGACGTTCTCCGGTTTCTTTTCTTCAAACTGGATATTGTCAAAGCTGATGTTCTCGGTCTCAGACGAAGGACACAGCAGTTTGCCGAACAGCAAGCCACCGGGGATCGCCATAAACGACGCGGCAATCAGATACTCCATCTTCACACCAAGCCCCGCGTAGCCCGCCAACGCCGCGCCGGCCACGCTCGCCATACCCGATGTCATGATGACAAAAATAGTCGGGCCTTTGAGTTGCGCAACAAATGGTTTGACCGCCGCGCCCATTTCGTTTTGCCCTAGAAAAATGGTGGTGACCGCGCAGAACGATTCGATCTTCGACACGCCCAGCAGCTTTTGCAGGATCGTGCCGAGAATGGTGATGATCCAGCGCATGATGCCGAGGTAGTACAGTACCGCGATCAGCGCGGTCACGTAAATGATCGTGGGGAGTACGCGGAAGGCGAAGATGAATCCCAGCCCGCCCGGCTTGAATACGTCCGGACTCACCAGCCCGCCGAACATGAACTCGGTTCCCTTCGCGCCGAATTCGAGCACATGCGTGACCGTTGCCGCAATACCAAGCAATACCGCGTTGCCTTGTGTTGAGAACAGCACAAGCGCACCAATGGCCATCTGCAGCGCGAGGGCAGACAGTACGATGCGCCACTGCACCTTGCCGCGCGCCATCGAGAACAGCCAGCCGATCAAGATCAAGAGCCCGATACCCAGCAGGCTGCGTATGACGTCCGACATTGCCTTCCCCTTTTTATTGTTTGTATTGTTTGTCTGGGGAGTTTACCGGACGGCATCGACGCCCGAACCGTGGGCCATCCGGCACGGCTTGAACGGCGGTGCCAGCTGGCGGTCGCACCAATCGACGGGCTAGAAACATTAAAAATGAGGGCCACACGGATCTGGCGGCGGTAGATCTCATTCGCCAGCCGTCGGCGGCAGCGTCGTGCCGATGGCCAAGCGCGCATTGCGCTCGGGAAACGCCTATGCGGCCGAGGCTGACTTGAACAGGCGGTAGAAATTTTGCGTGGTGGCGTCAGCGATGGCCTCCACAGAGACGCCGCGCAGCTGCGCGACAAACTCTGCCACGTGCCGAACATAGCCGGGTTGGTTCATCTTCCCGCGGTGCGGTGTCGGCGCGAGGTATGGGGAGTCTGTTTCAATCAACAAGCGGTCAAGCGGAATCATGCGCGCCACTTCCTGCAAGGCGCGCGCGCTTTTGAATGTGACGATACCTGAGAGTGAAATGTAGAAACCCAAATCGAGCGAGGCGCGGGCAACTTCCTGCGACTCGGTAAAACAATGCATCACACCGCCGGCCTCC
>JAYVUH010000158.1:0-3736 GCA_043788115.1 Burkholderiales bacterium | reverse complement strand
CATTTCTTAACAATCTTCTTTCAGTTTAACCCCAAAGGAAATTCCCATGAGCAAAGATAGCCAAATCCTCGAACTCAATGTCGCCATCGTCGAAGTCGCTAATGACGTCATCGTACCGCTAGACAACCTGAGCCTCGCCCTCATCGGCGGCGGCGAAGCAACAACCTCTATCTAGCCGCAAGAGCTACCTGTCTCGAACCTACAATCGACTCGGGTCGATGACTAACCATCACCACAGTCGGGACAATCTCCTGCACTTTTGTCCGGATGCTTGATTCCTGTGACGAATCAACCTGATCCAGCGTTTCATCCAGGAACAGGATGGAAGGCCTGCGGTACAGCGCCCGCGCGAGCAACACGCGTTGTTTCTGGCCGCCCGAAAGAGACGAACCCAGTGCGCCAACGAAGGTTGAATACCCCATCGGCATTTTCTCGATGTCGGTGTGAATGTCCGCCGCTTCGGCACAGGCTTGAATCGCAGCCATGTCAAATTCGCCGCCGAATGCGATCGCATCCGCAATTGAGCCGATGAACAACTGATCGTCCTGCATCACCGCGCCGATGAGCGCACGGTATTGCGCCATATCCCAGTCCTTGAGGTCACGTCCGTTGACGACGACCTGACCTTCAGTCGGCGGCAATAGCCCGAGTAAGACCTTCAGCAGCGTGGTTTTTCCGCAGCCAGACGGGCCCACCAGCGCAACCGATTCATTCGGTTTGATTTCCAGATTCACATGACGAAACGCGAACCCCTCCGGGCCGTAGGCGTAGCCGAGATTCTTCGCTTCAATGGTTAGCGACTCGCGCGATTCGCCTGCCGCCATCGCCACGCTGCTGATGGAAGCGGTGCCCGCTTCAGGCTCCGCCAACGCGATATCGGCGATGCGTTCGGCATGGAGGTCCAACATACGGAACTCATTCCACTTTTCGATCAGGTTGTTCACGCGCGACAAGAACACAAGCTTGAAGCCGATGAACGCGTAGAGCATGCCGACCGAGAATTTACCGTCCATCACCAGCAGCGCCGCCAACCACACAACGATAACGCTCTCAACACCAAAAATCAGGGCCTGCCCGCCACGCTGAAAGATACCGACGCTTTGCACATTGACGTTGGCGTTGATGTGTTCGACCACTAGATTTTGATACGAAACACGGCGCTCGTTTTCACGCATATTTAGCTTGATCGCCATCATGCCGCGCAGCGTTTCGATGAAGTGCGTTGCCGCTTTCGCTTCATGCGCGAGCTGCTCGTCGGTGGCGTTTCGCTGCGGGTAGAACAGCACCCATCGCAGCAGCGCATAGAGTGCCGCAGCGCCCAGCACAATGGACGTCAGCATCATGCTGTAGTAGGCCATTACCCCGAGGGTAATCAGCACCATCACGCCATCAATAAACGTCTCGACAAATGTCGTGGACAGCGTTTTCTGGATGGCATCAACGCTGCGGAACTTGCCGACGATGTCGCCGATATTGCGTTTCTCAAACCATCCGAGTGGCAGCCGCAACAAGTGGTTGAACAGGACCGTGAGCAAACGCAAATTGAAGCGGGTGGAGAGATACACACCAACCCAAGCTCTCACGCCGGTCACCGCCACCTGCATGACCACCACCGCGATAAACGCCACGCCCAAGACCGTCAGAAAATCGCGGTCGCGCCCCACCAACACCCGATCGACCGTCAGTTGCAAAAAGAACGGCATAGCGATGGCGAACACCTCGATGGCAAACGACAGCAACACCAGCTGGGCCATCGCGCTGCCGAGCCCCGAGCCCACAGACAGCAATTGGAGAGCGCTGATTTGCTTGCGCTCGTCCACTTTCGCAAAGCTCGGCGTCGGCGTAAATTCCATTGCCACGCCGGTGTAGTGTTTGCCGGCTTGCGCGAAGGTCATCTTGCGCACACCGCGTGCCGGGTCGTGTACCGTGATGGTTTTCGCCGTCACGTCGGTCAACACCACGAAGTGATTCATATCCCAGTGCAACACCGCCGGAAGTTGCAGCTTGCCAAGTGCCGGCATATCCGCCTTCACACCGCGCGACGCCAAGCCCATCGTTTCCGCGACATGGCTCACCTGTTTTAGCGTGATGCCCTTGAGCGACGGCGACAGGCGGGTGCGCATCGCCAGCAAATCGGTTTGGTGTCCGTGAAAACTGGCGACCATGGCCACGCAGGCGATACCGCACTCGGGCGCCTCGGACTGCAAAATCATGGGCACGCGACGCTTTAACGCCGAAAAGATTCCAATCGCCATCAGAATCTCCCCCGGAGCTGCATCACGGGCTCGAACAGCCACTCGATCAGGGTGCGTTTATCCAAAAGAATATCGGCGTTGACCAGCATGCCGGATTTGAGCGGCACCTCTTGCGCGCCAGCCATGACAGTCTGTTTATCCAGCGCCACAATCACACGATAGGCCGGCTCTTTGATCACCAGCGGCCCGACTTTCTCGCCCGGCGACCAGACCGTCTGGCTGATGTCCTCGACCACTCCTCGATACTGCCCGAAGCGCTCATATGGGAACGCCTCGTAGCGCAACACCACCTCGCGACCCTTGCTGATAAAACCAATCGCGCGGGTCGGTACCAGCAGTTCGGCGCGCAGCACGCTGCCCTTCGGCAGGATGGTCGCGAAGCTGGCGTCTGCGGCCACGGACTGGCCCGCACTGACGGCGATGTTGGTCGCAATGCCGTCAATGGGCGCGAGAATCAGCGCTTCGCGTTTAGCATCCTCTTGAACCAGCGTTTGCTGAAGCTCGGAGATTTGGCGGGACAACTGATCGGCCTGCGCGCGGGCGCGTAATTCGGCGGCAGGCTCGTCCAGCTTTGCCGCCGACAGATCGCGCTCCAACGTGGCGCGCGAGCGCTTGAGCGACTGCACCTTTAACTCTTGGTCCGTCACTTCATCGCGCTTTTGCCGCACCATGATTTCAGAGGCAAACTTCTCCTTGCCAAGGTCTTCGAATTTTTTTGCCTGCTCGCGCGCCGAGGCGAGGCGCTGCTCTTGCAAGCGACTCTCACGGTCGAGTTGCGCGATCTCATTTTGCAAATCCATCACGCGCCGCCGAATCTGCGTCACCTGTTGCACACCCAGTTGCCGAATCTGCGCTTGCTCGCGTTCCAGCGAATCACGGCGTTGTCCAAGCTCGCCCGCGACTACCGCGGCAGTTGATTTGGTCTGGCCAGTCGCCCGCTCGAACGATACCCTAGCCATCGGCATGCCTTTGGCGACAATGCCACCTTCTTTGATCATCAGCTCAGCGATACGACCGGCGTCACTGAACAAAACCCTTGCCGCGCCGATATCCGAGGCCAAAAAACCTTCCACGCGTTCGCGACGCGTGTATTGCCCCCAAATACCGACGGCAATCACCAGAAAAGCGACACCCGCCGCCAGCCCGGTAAACACCCACATCGGCAGCGGGCGCGCATCGGTGGCTTCACCGAAGAACTTCTCCCGTTGTGCGTCGATTGCCTCTTGGCGGAATAGTTGTTTTGACATCTGGTCTTTGAGGGCGCCTGCCAACCGCGATTAGATCACTCGGATAGAACTCCTTCGCATTCTAATTCAGGCACCGCCCAAGTCCGGTACGGCCGCATTTCCCGGTATCGATACCGCCGCGCGCCAGAGCTGTCATCGATGTGTCATACCCTCGATGCATATTGTGTCTTGATGGCCTCCTCTCCACCCTCCAGCTTGTGTGCAAGCAGGTCTGGTCTCAAAGGTGGTGATTCC
>JAYVUH010000157.1:0-3825 GCA_043788115.1 Burkholderiales bacterium | reverse complement strand
TCTAGCGCAGACGTTGAGTGGCAGGACCGTCGCGCCGCGTACCGCAACACTGGCGAGCTTTCGGGATGCCGACAACGCGGTAATCGACCGAGGGTTGCTGTTGTTCTTCCCCGCGCCGCACTCGTACACTGGTGAAGACGTGATCGAGCTACAGGGCCACGGCGGCCCAGCAGTGATGCAGACGCTGTTGAAACGTTGTTTGGCGCTCGGGGCCAACCTCGCGCGGCCGGGCGAATTCACGGAACGCGCGTTCTTGAATGGCAAGTTGGACTTGGCTGAGGCCGAGGCGGTTGCCGACCTTATTGACGCGGCCTCGGAAGAGGCCGTTAAATCTGCGGCGCGATCACTATCAGGCGAGTTTTCGCGCAGGGTGCACGCCCTCGTCGAGCGGCTGACAGATCTGCGAGTGCACGTCGAAGCGTGTATCGACTTTCCCGAGGAAGAAATTGATCCCGCTGACCGCGCGGCACAGCAGGCAAAACTGGCAACCATACAAACGCTCTGGGCGGACTTGTCGCGAGAAGCCAAGCAGGGTGCAGTACTTCGGGATGGACTGTCGGTCGCCTTGATCGGTCGTCCGAACGTCGGCAAATCATCCCTCTTGAACCGCTTGGCGGGCGACGAAGTCGCGATCGTGACGCCGATTGCTGGTACGACACGCGACCAGGTGCGCGCCACCATTCATATCAACGGGGTACCAATCCATCTGATTGATACGGCCGGCTTGCGCGAGACCGATGATGAGGTGGAGCGGATTGGCATTGAACGTACCTGGATGGCGGTGTGTAAGGCTGGCGCAGCGCTGTTGATTTCTGAGGCGGGCGAAGCGGTGCCGCCCGAGGAAGCGGCCATTGCCGCACAGCTCCCGCCCGACCTACCGACGCTGTGGGTGTATAACAAGATCGACTTGTTGGGGCGGCCCCGGCAGGGTGCCACCACGCGCGCCGATTTAATGACGGATTCACTGCACATTTCTGCGTTGACTGGTGAGGGCATCCCAGCATTACGCGAATGGTTGCTGGCGACCGCGGGTTGGCGGCCAACCGGAGAGGGTGTATTCATGGCTCGCGAGCGGCACGTGCTCGCGTTGGCTGATGCCGGCGACCACCTAATTGGAGCGGGCTTAAACGCGGCACAATTCGACTTGTTCGCCGAGGAGTTGCGGCTGGCGCAAGCGGCGCTGTCGTCAATCACCGGTGAGTTCACGCCGGATGACTTGCTGGGCGAAATATTTGGCAAGTTCTGCATCGGAAAGTAGTAATCACCGAAAGGAGTGTTTCACGTGAAACAATCCCACTGTTTTGGGCTTGGGCTGCCATTAGGTCTGCTGCTGGCGCTCCCCACTCTCGCTATCGCCATCACTATCACGCCCGAAAAAGTGTCATTCCCGAGTCTTGAGGACAGCAATCCCACCAAACTTATTGGGTATCTGTACAAACCCGCCAAGCTGGATGAGAAAGCGCCACCGCCCGCATTTGTGCTCATGCACGGGTGTAGCGGCATGATCGACGCCAAAGGCCAGATCCGTGCCGGGGTTTCCTTTTGGGCTGAGCGACTGGTCGAAAAGGGTTACGTCGCGCTGTTGGTGGACAGCTTCAATCCGCGTGGCCACAAAGAGGTTTGCACGCAGACGGTGCGGCCGATTCTCGAAGACCGCGAGCGCCCACGTGACGCCTACGGCGGGCTGCAGTACCTACTTTCGCTGCCCTATGTTGCCAAAGATCGGGTGTTCCTCATGGGGTTTTCGCACGGGGCGACGGGCAGCCTGTACGCGGTCAACGACAGCGGTAGCCACTGGCGGGCCGCCAAGCAGGCGGGCATTCGTTTTGCTGCCGCGCTCGCGTTTTATCCGGGTTGCACAGCAGCCAATCGCAGCGGGTTGAAGTCCGCCGTTCCGCTCGCCATTTTCATCGGTGCCGCCGATGATTGGACGCCCGCGGCGCCGTGTGAGTCATTGATCTCCAGCGCCAAATCGGCAGGCCGAGAGGCTGAAATTTACCAATATCCGGGCGCATACCATGGGTTCGATGTGCCAGGCACCACGGTACGAGTACGCACAGATGTGCGGAATCGCGCCAACCCCTCGCTCGGAAGCGGCGTGCATGTCGGTGGCAACGACGCGGCGCGTGTGGCGGCGACGAAAGATGTTGATTCATACCTCGATTCGGTCTTCGAGGCACAGCGCAAAACGCCATCCACTATGGTGCCGCGCGCCGCAGCGCCATAGCGTTTTTTCGACGCTTACCGTAAACTTGCGGGCTGACACATTTACGCACAAAACGCAAAAAAACCTCGATAAATCATGGAGTTCCCGACTAAATTTGATGTGATTGTGATCGGCGGCGGCCACGCCGGCACCGAAGCTGCACTCGCGGCTGCGCGGAGCGGAGCAAAGACGTGTTTGCTCACTCACGCCATCGAAACGTTGGGGCAGATGTCTTGTAATCCGTCGATTGGCGGCATCGGCAAGGGGCACTTGGTCAAGGAAATCGACGCGCTCGGCGGTGCCATGGCGATTGCCACCGACGAGGCGGGAATACAGTTCCGGACATTGAACGCGAGCAAGGGGCCAGCAGTGCGCGCCACGCGCGCGCAGGCAGACCGGGTGCTCTACCGTGCGGCGATCCGTCAACGCCTCGAGAATCAGCCAAATCTGTGGCTCTTTCAGCAGGCAGTGGATGACCTGATCCTCGACGAAGGCAATGGCGACCCGCGCGTGGTGGGGGCGATCACGCAAGCGGGCATTCACTTCACAGCGCAGGCGGTGGTGTTGACGGCTGGCACTTTCCTCGCCGGCAAGATCCACGTTGGGCTCGAAAACTACGCCGCCGGACGCGCCGGCGACCCACCGGCGATCACCCTTGCGGCGCGATTGCGGGAAATGAAGTTGCCGGTAGGCCGGCTCAAGACCGGCACGCCGCCGCGCATCGACGGTCGCAGCATTGATTTTTCCAAACTCACCGAGCAAGCGGGCGACGACCCAACGCCGGTGTTTTCGTATCTCGGTCGTCGTGACATGCATCCACGCCAGGTTTCATGCTGGATTACGCATACCAATGAACAGACTCACGACGCCATTCGCGCTGGCCTCGATCGCTCGCCGATGTTTACCGGCGTCATCGAAGGCGTTGGCCCACGCTATTGCCCGTCGATCGAAGACAAGATTCATCGTTTTGCCGATAAGGCGAGCCACCAGATTTTTCTGGAACCCGAAGGCCTCACCACCAACGAGTTTTACCCGAACGGTATTTCAACCTCGCTGCCCTTCGACGTGCAAATCAAGCTCGTCCAATCCATTCCCGGGCTCGAGAATGCACACATCCTGCGCCCCGGCTACGCCATTGAGTACGACTACTTCGATCCGCGCGGACTGAAGGCTTCACTTGAGACCAAGGCCATCGGTGGTTTGTTTTTTGCCGGACAAATCAACGGCACCACCGGCTACGAAGAGGCTGCGGCGCAAGGTTTGCTGGCCGGCGTCAACGCGGCCCGACAATCGCAGGACAAAGAAAGCTGGTGTCCGCGTCGCGACGAGGCCTATCTGGGCGTACTGGTTGACGACCTCATCACACGCGGCGTGACCGAGCCGTATCGCATGTTCACCAGTCGCGCGGAATATCGTTTGCAACTGCGCGAAGACAACGCCGACGCCAGACTGACCGACATCGGTCGGCGACTGGGTTTGGTGGATGACGCTCGCTGGGCCGCGTTTGAGGCGAAGCGCGAAGCGGTGGCCAGCGAAACGCAGCGCCTGAAAGCGACATGGACACAGCCCGGTCGCGTCGATGCGGCGCTGATGACACAAGTGATCGGACAGGATATCGA
>JAYVUH010000156.1:0-4227 GCA_043788115.1 Burkholderiales bacterium | reverse complement strand
CGCGCGAGTTGTTCACGCGCCTGGTCGAGATGGTTGGCGTACAAGTGTGCATCGCCAAGCGTATGCACAAAGTCGCCGACCTTCAAGCCGCACACCTGTGCCACCATCATGTTCAGCAGCGCGTAGGAGGCGATATTGAACGGCACACCGAGAAAGATATCGGCACTACGCTGATAGAGTTGGCAGGAGAGCTTGCCGTCCGCGACGTAGAACTGAAAAAACGCATGGCACGGTGCCAGCGCCATCTTCGAAATGTCGGCCACGTTCCACGCCGAGACAATCATGCGGCGCGAATCAGGATTGGTTTTGATTTGCTTGATGACATCCGTGATCTGGTCGATATGGCGGCCCTCCGGCGTCGGCCACGAGCGCCATTGAAACCCATACACGGGGCCCAGATCGCCTTGCGCGTCGGCCCACTCGTCCCAGATTGTCACCTTGTTGTCGCGTAGATACGCGATGTTGGTGTCGCCCTTGAGGAACCACAGCAATTCGTGAATGATTGATCGTAGATGTAGTTTCTTGGTGGTGAGTAGCGGAAACGTCTCGCCTAACGCAAATCGCATCTGGTAGCCAAACACCGAGCGAGTCCCAGTGCCGGTCCGATCCGATTTATCCACACCCTGATCGAGCACATGGCGCATCAACGCCAGAAAAGTGTCATCGGCAGGCGTGTTCATGTTCGCTGCCGGCCGATGACACTGAGAAGCATTGCCACCGCATCGTCAACCGGCGTTGCAGACGTATCGATGGTGATGTCTGGTCTGGTGGGCAATTCATAGGCGTCGCTGACGCCGGTGAACATGCTGATCTCGCCGCGGCGCGCCTTGGCATAGAGGCCCTTGGTGTCGCGGCCCTCGCAGACCGACAATGGCGTCGAAAGATGGACTAGCACGAACCTGCCGAATTGCTCGACCGCCTGACGTGCGTTCAGACGAGCGCTGTCGTAGGGGGCGATCGCGGCGGAGATGACAATGCCGCCATGCTTGACAACCTCGGCGGCAACGAACGAAATGCGCTCAATATTGGTGTCGCGATCCGCCCGCGAAAACCCCAACTCGCGTGACAGATTGGTACGCACCACGTCGCCGTCGAGCAAGGTAACCGATCGGCCGAGCGACGCGTGCACAGCCTCGGCAAGCGCTGCGGCGATCGTGGATTTGCCGGCACCCGACAGGCCGGTGAAAAATAGGCAAACGCCTTGGCCGACGGCCGACGTGTTAGGTGCGCTGCGGTTTTGCAGCGGTGTGCGCGTGTTTGGCATGACAGGATTGTATGGCTTTCCACTGCAAAGGTCATTCTCGTCAATACGGCGTTCGAGCGCTTGGTGGAGACAAGCTGGAACAGGCGGGGACAAACGAAAACGCCCCGCACGGCGGGGCGTTTCAAATCGTTGCAGCCTGTTACTCGGCCTCTTCGCCGGACAGCTTGTAGGTAATCGCCAGTTGCGCCGTATAGCCTGCGGAGTCCGGCTCGAACCTGCAAGCGCCACCGGTAATCACGCCCATCGCCGCTCGATCAAACACGCGGCGGGGGTTCGCATTCGCCACTTCGACACCGGTCGCTTTGCCATCCGGGCCGACCGTAATGGCGAGTGTCACGGTACCTTCGGTGCCGGCACGTCGAGCTTCGCGCGGGTAGGACGCTTGAAAGGCTGCCGCACAATCCTTGCGGTTGGTGATCGAACCAAAGCCACGCGGTCCGGTTGGACGCGGCGCCGGTGGCGCAGGAACATATACCTGTGCGGGTGGCGGTGTCGACACTGCCTGAATCACGGGCGCGGAAGTCGTCATCGTCGGAGCTACCTCGGAGACCGGCACAAAATCTGGCGGCGGAGGCGTATCGGGCTTCGGTTTCTTCGGCGGTGGTGGCGGCGGTGGTTCAGGCGGTTCGGGCGGCAGTATGACCTCCGCGATGCTGACCGGCACCACCGCCTTCACAAATTTCTGTCCAACGCCGCTCAAGATCAGCCAAAGAACAAACAAGTGGGTACCAACCACCAACACAAGGCCGGTCATGTGCTTCTTCGGATCGCGCTGCTTCTGCGCCCATCCGGACATCACAATCATACCTTCGCCTTCTGAATTCGGCGTGCTCATGAACGCATCTCCAACCTGTGTTTCCTGCAATTCGACATCAGCCGCCTGCTCGGGGTGTTCATCATCTGAACTGCTCGCCGCCGACGATGGCGATCTTTTGCAACCCGCGCCGCTGTGAATTCGCCAACACGAACGCGACGACTTCATAACGGGCCGCCTTGTCCGGCCGGATCATCATGTTCGGCTGCGGTTTATACGCCGCAGCTTCCACCATTTTGGTGTCGAGTGTCACCCGATCAATGACTGCACCATCCCAGAAAATCTGACCATTGCGGTCGATGTCGATTCGAAACTCCAGCGGCTTCTCTAGGCTGGGCGGAGAATTGATCGGCATTTCCAAATTGACCGAATGCAACTGAATCGGGATGGTAATGATCAACATAATGATCAAGACCAACATCACGTCGATCAACGGCGTGGTGTTGATGTCCATCATCGGTTCGCCTTCGCCGGCCTCAGAACCTACATTCATACCCATGCTTTGTCTCCGAATTGCCTTGGGCGGCGACCGGGGTCGCCGTCACGTGGAATTTAGTTGGTGGTCGGGTCGGTGACGAACGCCACTTTGACCAAACCGACTTCCTGAAGCGCCAGAATTGCCCGGCCGATCGGTTCATACGGGGAGTTAATATCGCCGCGGATGTGTACTTCCGGTGGTGGCTTCAACGCTTTACTGGCAGCATCGCGTGCACGACGCAACTTGTCCTTCAAGTCCTCGTTGTCTTTGACCGCCGCATCGTAGAAGTACAACTTGCCCTGCACGTTCACTGACAGGATGATGTTTTCCGGCTTGGCTTCCTGCAGCGCATTCGGTTCCAGTGGTAACTTGACCTTGACTGAGGTCGTCACCACCGGAATCGTGATCAAAAAGATGATCAGCAACACCAACATCACGTCGACCAACGGCGTGGTGTTGATAGTCGAATTCAAAGTCTCGTCGGCGTCTGCCCCACCAATTTGCATACCCATGGTAGCGACTTACTTCTTGGTGTTGGCAGAGGCGAGTAACACGGAGTGAACGTCTGAGCCGAAGGCCCGGATATGATCCATGCTGAGTTTGTTCTTACGCACGATGAAGTTGTAACCAAGCACGGCCGGGACGGCGACGGCTAGTCCGATCGCGGTCATGATCAGCGCTTCGCCAACCGGGCCGGCCACCTTGTCGATGGATGCCTGACCGGTGATGCCGATCTTGACCAGTGCGTTGTAGATGCCCCAAACCGTACCGAACAGTCCAACGAACGGCGCGGTGGAACCGACGGTGGCGAGGAACGCCATACCATCGCCCATGCGGCTTTGCACGTTGTCCACGGCGCGGCTGATGCCCATCGTGACCCACTCAGAGAAATCGATCTGTCCAAGCAGTCCGGTGTGTTTCTGTGTGGCCTCCAGTCCTTTTTCCGCGATGAATCGGAATGGACTTTCTTCCTTGAGCGTATCGGCACCGGCGCGAACCGAACCTGCCTGCCAGAAGGTGGCGTCAGCGTCGCGGGCTTGCCGCGCGATCTTCGCGCCCTCATAGAGCTTGGTAAAGATGATGTACCAGCTACCGATCGACATGATCACCATGATGGTGAGTGTGATTTTGGCCACTGCGTCACCATGTTCCAGCATCGCGGCGAAGCCAAACGGATTTTCTTCAGCGGCGGACTTTGGCGCGGCGGCCTTCGCGACAGGCGCAGGCGCAGCAGGTGTTGCGGGCGCTGCATCGGCCGGCTTGGCGGCTTCCGCGGCAGGTGCAGCGGGAGTTTGTGCGTAACTTTGGACGCTCAAACCACCAAAACCAACGAGCGCGACGCAAACCATCAAACGAACAAGAATCATGTGCATGGAATCTCCAGTTTAGCTGTACCTGTGCGGCTACAAAGCAATAGAACGATTGGTGAACAATAGGTGCCGACGAGGCCGACTCTTTGAAACGGATAAATATTTTAGACCAAACAACCTTTATTTGCCTAGCCAATCATACGGGAATCCGTTGGCGTCGTGCAAAACTGTGCAACCTTCAGGTCAAAACTCGGCAATGGCCTAGGGAAGCTCTGATTAAGTTCAGTTCTAAGTCAGGCTAGGCGCGAACATGAAAATATTGACGCCGCATATGTTTGATATGTAAGGAGATATTTTTATG
>JAYVUH010000155.1:0-4728 GCA_043788115.1 Burkholderiales bacterium | reverse complement strand
CTACCTGTTGGCCGACGGCTGCTGTCGCGCCGATCTTGCGCTAGAATATGAATGCTTACACGTTGTGTGGGAGAGCGCTGTAGACACCAAGCAGCCGCCGAAGGCGTAATCACCCGAAATCGCTCAGGTACCAGGAACCACACATCGGGCAACTCTGGAGAGAAATCACAGTGCTTATGTGATTCGCCGAAGGTGATACCGGAATTCTTCCGGGAAACTCTCAGGCACAAAGGACAGAGGGGAACCTGCTGACATGTTCGTCGGCGGTGTCGTCAACCCCTTCGAATATCCTCCATGTCCACGACACTCAGTACGGCCCCACTGAAACGCACCGCCTTGTATGACACGCATCTCGCCTGTAGCGCGAAGATGGTCGACTTCGGCGGGTGGGAAATGCCGCTCCACTACGGCAGCCAGGTTGAAGAGCACCATCAAGTCCGCCGCGGCGCGGGTATGTTTGATGTTTCGCACATGCTCAATGTCGATGTCAAAGGGGAGGGGGTTCGCGCTTTTTTGCGCACGCTGGTAGCAAATAACGTCGACAAACTACAAACGCCCGGCAAGGCCCTGTACTCGTGCATGCTGAATCGGGAAGGTGGCGTGATCGATGACCTTATCATCTACTTTCTGAATGAATCACACTTTCGGATTGTGGTGAACGCCGGCACAGCAGAAAAGGATATCGCGTGGATGCATGAGCGCGTTGCGAGTCACAGGACAGCGCTCCAGATCACCCCGCGACGCGACCTAGCCATGATCGCCGTGCAGGGGCCGCAGGCGCGTGAGTTGGTCTGGCAAGTGTGGCCGCACACGAGGGTAGCAACCGAAGCGCTGGTTGCGTTCTCGGCGTACGTCTCGGCAGACGTGATGATCGCGCGCACCGGCTACACCGGCGAGGATGGGTTTGAGATTGTGCTACCGGCGGCCGATGCGGCAGCCTTCTGGATGCAACTCAAGACGGCGGGCGTTGCACCTTGCGGGCTTGGCGCACGCGATACCTTGCGGCTCGAGGCTGGCATGAATCTCTACGGCAACGATATGGATGAAAGCGTTTCCCCGCTCGACGCCGGCTTGGCGTGGACGGTTGAGATGAAAACGCCACGCGACTTCACGGGGCGCGGTCTGCTCGAAGCGAATGGCAAACAACGCACGTTTGTCGGGCTGAAGTTGCTTGAACGCGGCGTGTTACGTTCGCACATGAAGGTCGTCACACCACATGGTGAGGGCGAGATCACGAGCGGGACGTTTTCACCCACACTCGGATTCTCGATTGCGATGGCGCGGGTGCCGCTGGCCGTTACCGTCGGCGACACGGTGAACGTTGATATACGCGGCAAGCTAATGCCTGCTCTGGTGGTCAAAATGCCGTTTGTTCGCAACGGTAAGTCGATGCTCGACTAGCGGCTTCTTCTCAACCCACACCGCACACCCCTCACCCCTACCCCTCACCTCTACTGCATCTCGAACAAGGAGACCTCATGAATATCCCAGCCAATCTCAAATACACGAAGAGTCACGAATGGATCCGCGTGGAGGCCGATGGCACTCTCACCGTCGGCATCACCGATCCGGCACAAGAAATGCTCGGTGACCTCGTCTTTGTTGGTGACGTGAAGGTTGGTGAAACGCTTTCGGCGGGCGAGACGGCGGGCGTGGTCGAGTCGGTAAAGGCGGCGTCGGATATTTATGCACCAGTGAATGGCGAAATTACAGAATTCAACGGCGAACTCGATGCCGCGCCCGAAACACTCAACGGCGCGCCTTACGACAACTGGATATTCAAGATGAAGCCGGCCAACGCGGCCGATGTCGGCGGGCTGCTCGATGCGGCAGGCTACCAGGCTGTTGCCACCCAAAGCTAAACAGGACTCCCATGAATCTGATGTCATCAAAGGAACTGAATGACGGTTCCGAGTTTCATGCGCGCCACATCGGGCCAAACGATCACGACCTAAATGCCATGCTTGCCGTCGTTGGCGCGACCTCGTTGGATGATTTGGTGGCAAAAATCGTCCCGACGAATATTCTCAAACATGGAGATTTGGCGCTTGCCGCACCGCGCACGGAACAAGATGTTCTTGCGGACCTAAAGCGTATCGCCGACAAGAACAAAGTCTTCAAGTCCTTCATCGGTCAGGGTTACTATGGCACGTATACGCCGGGTGTCATCCTGCGCAACATCCTCGAGAACCCGGCCTGGTACACGGCGTATACGCCCTATCAACCGGAGATCTCACAAGGACGTTTGGAGGCGCTACTGAATTTTCAGACCATGGTGTGTGATCTGACCGGCATGGAAATCTCCAACGCGTCGCTGTTGGATGAAGCCACCGCCGCCGCTGAGGCGATGACGCTGGCCAAGCGTTCGGCCAAGTCGAAGAGCAACACCATCATTGTGGCGGGGGATTGTCATCCGCAGACCATCGCCCTGATCAAGACCCGTGCCGAGCCGCTGGGGCTCGACGTCAAGGTGGGGTTTGCGCCCAAGTTGATGGAGGATCACGACTACTTTGGTGTGGTGGTGCAATACCCGTCGACCTCGGGTGTTATTCACGACATGGCACCATTCGCGGCGGCTGCACATAGCAAGGGCGCGCTGTTCATTGCCTGTGCGGATTTGCTCGCGTTGACATTATTGAAGCCGCCGGGCGAGTGGGGTGCCGACATTGTGGTCGGAACGTCTCAACGCTTTGGCGTGCCGTTTGGCTTTGGCGGACCGCACGCGGCGTTCCTTGCCTGTAAGGATGCCTTTAAGCGCTCGATGCCGGGGCGTCTGGTTGGTGTGTCGGTTGATGTGCAGGGAAACCGCGCGTTGCGGCTTGCCATGCAGACGCGTGAGCAGCACATCCGGCGCGAGAAGGCGACCTCGAATATCTGCACCGCGCAGGTGTTGCTGGCGGTAATGGCGAGCATGTATGCGGTTTATCACGGCCCGCGCGGGTTGGCTGACATTGCCCGGCGTGTCCATACGCTGGCGGCGACATTTGCGGCGGGATTGACGCAAATGGGGATCGAGGTCGTCGCACCGCATTTGTTCGATACGGCATTGGTCAAGGCGGGCGAGCGATGTGCGGCGGTGATCAGCGCGGCAGCCGCGCATGAAATTAATCTGCGAAGCTTCGCAGAGGGGCCGGTCATCGGTGTGTCGTTTGACGAAACCCATTCGCCGGCCGACGTCGAGCAGCTGTTGGCAATTTTTGCGACGGTGCTAGCAACAGGGAAGGCCGCACCAAAGTTTGGCGAGATCGCCGCGGTGTCGATGATTCCGGTTGCATTGCAGCGCACGTCGCCATTCATGACGCATCCGGTGTTCAACTCCCATCACTCCGAAACCGAAATGCTGCGCTACATCCGTAGCCTTTCGGATAAGGATCTGGCACTCGATCGCAGCATGATCCCGCTTGGCTCATGCACCATGAAACTCAACGCCACCACCGAAATGATTCCGGTCACCTGGCTAGGCTTCAATGGCGTGCATCCATTCGCCCCCGTCGATCAGACCGCCGGCTATCAAGAACTCACCAGCACGCTTGAGCAGCAACTGTGCGAGATCACCGGCTATGACGCGGTGTCGCTGCAACCCAACTCGGGTGCGCAAGGCGAATATGCGGGGTTGTTGGCCATTCGTGCCTACCATCGCTCGCGTGGGGAAGGGCATCGCGACATCTGCCTGATCCCCTCATCGGCGCACGGCACCAACCCGGCCTCCGCGCAGATGGTTGGTATGGAAGTGGTGGTCACGGCGTGCGATGACAACGGTAACGTCGATGTCGCTGACCTGCGCGCGAAAGCGGACCAGTACCGTGATCGACTGGCCGCGCTGATGGTGACGTATCCGTCGACCCACGGCGTGTTTGAAGACGCCATCACCGAGATCTGCGACATCATCCACGAGCGCGGCGGCCAGGTGTACATGGACGGTGCTAACTTGAACGCGCTCGTCGGTGTCGCGCAGCCGGGCAAGTTTGGCTCCGACGTTTCACACCTCAATTTGCACAAGACGTTTTGCATTCCGCACGGCGGCGGCGGGCCTGGCGTCGGACCAATTGGCGTCGGTAAACACCTAGCACCGTTTCTACCGGGGCATCCGATGGCCGCGATTGCCGCTGCCGACAATAAAGTTGGTCCCGTCAGCGCTGCGCCATTTGGGTCGGCGTCGATTCTGCCCATCTCGTGGGCCTACATCGCCATGATGGGTGCATCAGGCCTGCGTCGCGCCACCGAAGTCGCGATCCTCAACGCCAACTACATCGCCAAGCGTCTGGCACCACACTATCCGGTTCTCTATTCGGGCAACCAAGGATTGGTCGCGCACGAATGTATTCTTGATATCCGGCCGCTCAAAGAACTCACCGGCATCAGCAACGAAGACGTGGCCAAACGTCTGATTGATTTTGGCTTCCACGCGCCGACCATGAGCTTCCCAGTCGCGGGTACGTTGATGATCGAACCAACCGAATCCGAGTCGCGGGCGGAGTTGGATCGCTTCATTGATGCCATGATCCAGATCCGCCACGAAATCCGTGCCGTGGAAGAGGGGCGCATCGACCGCGATGACAATCCGCTGAAGAACGCGCCGCATACCGCACAGATGTGTCTGGCTGAGAATTGGGTGCACGACTACACGCGTGAGGCGGCGGCATATCCGGTGCCGAGGCTCAAAGGTGCCAAGTACTGGGTGCCGGTGGCGCGCGTCGACAATGTCTACGGCGATCGCAATCTGGTGTG
>JAYVUH010000154.1:0-5252 GCA_043788115.1 Burkholderiales bacterium | reverse complement strand
ACGCGCGAGTTAGACGTCTGCGTCAACGAAGGAGCGCGGAACGCCTCACCGTAGTTGGCGCGGAAGGCCAACGTGCCAAGCGCATTCCACTTGATGCCGAATTTCGGCGTCGTGGAATTGTCATAGTCGCTGTAGCGGTCGTGACGAATCGCCAACTGGGTCTCGACGTTTTTGAGAATCGGCGCGGACAGTTCGGCAAATAACGAACTGACGTTGCGTGATGCGCCCACGGTGGTGGAAGCAATGCCCACAAAATTCCCCGCTACCTGCTCCGCGTCGGTGACAATGTCAAACGATTCGCGACGGAACTCGACGCCTGTGGCGATGGCAGCCTGCCCACCCGGGAGGCTGAACAACTCACGCGACGCCTTGAAGTCAATGCTGGAAATCTGCGTCTCACCCGTGCCGACACGGTAGGGATTGAGCGCGGCAAGCAGTGCCGGGCTGTTAGTGCCACCGAAGCGGTAGGTGCGGTTATTGACTGCCGCAACCAGCGCTGGGAAGTAGAGGCGCCCGTTCGCGGTTTCCTTGCGCTTGGTCTGGCTGAACAGGTAGGCGGATTCAAAGTCCCACGCGCCCATGCTTCCTTTCAGGCCAAGCAGCACGCGAGTGGCGTCGTTGATGGTCTCGGTCTTGGTCAGGCCAAGATCTTCGAATTGGTAACGCAAGCCAACTGGGAATGCATTCGGGTTGTCCGGATGGCCGACGGGGAGTGTCATCAGGAAATTAAAGCGCTGGCCGGCGCGGTTAAACCAGATCGAGCCGACGCCAGTGCCGTCGAGCGTGGGCGGTCGGCCGACGAAGTTGTTGATCGCACGGGTGAAACTCACCTCGGCAGTGCCTTCAAGGTTGGCATTGATGGCAACCGTACCTTTGGCCAAAAAACCACCGCGCTTGGCTCTTGACTGGATCTGGTCGTAGTCGAATGAGCTGGCGCGGCAACCAGTCGTCGCGGAAACGGTAATGGCGACAGGGCAACGTGGATCGGTTGGCAGGCCAACGTTGAACACGCCATTGCCGAGGGTGCGCTCGCGGTAGTAGTTTGGAATGGGCGCCAGGGTCGAGTTGTTGCGCAAGTTGCGGTTGGCCAGACGCAGGTAGTCGGCGTTCTCGATACCATTCGGCTGGTTGTAGTCAACCGCATCACGCGAGAAGTACTCACCTGACAGTAAGACGTTGTAGCGGTTTTTGGCGAGGTCACCAAAACCGGCAGTCGCTGTTGCGGTGTAGTTCCTGAACGTATTGTCCAGCGTGCTGCCACCGGCAATGCGAATTTCAGCGCCCTGGTAGTCTTTACGCAGAATGAAGTTGATTACCCCTGCGATCGCGTCCGAGCCGTAAATAGCCGATGCGCCGTCCTTGAGGATTTCGATACGCTCGATGGCCGAGAGTGGGATGGTGTTGAGGTTGTATGACTGGCCTTGACCGGTGTTTGGATCTGCGTTGGCGGCTGGCGCAATGCGGCGGCCATTGAGCAGAATCAAGGTGCCAATCGAACCGAGGCCACGAAGTGACGCGGATTGGGTCGAGCGCGAGAAGCCCGAGCCACCGTTGTAGTCCTGCAAGTCGCCGCCGCCCATGGCTGGTACGGTGCGGAGCAAATCGGCAACCGTTGCCACGCCGCTGCGCTCAATGTCTTGTTTGGTCAGCACTTGCACAACCGAAGTCGTTTCGGCATCAACGCGCTTGATGTTGGAGCCGGTGACTTCAATTTTTTCGGCTTTAACCGCAGGTGCGGTTGCCGTTTGCGCGCCAACGGCAAAGTGCGTCAGCAGTCCGGCCGAACCGAGCGCTGTGCAAAGGATGCGTAACTTATTGTTTCTCATGGATATCCTCGTGTAGTGAAGGCTTGACGGCGAGACCTTGGCAGCGCTTGATGGCTGGCTGAGTTCTATCGCACTGCAACAAGTGTAATCGCTGGGTCGCAGGAGGTGGCGCAAAAACCCAGCTATTGCGCATGTTTGTTGCAATATTGCGACATTGGGTCTGGTGGCGGGGGCAGAGCCTGAAACACGACCAACGCTGCCTCAGTGCGCGGACGGCGGCACCGAGCCAAAAACTGCACGTCGACCGCCGCCCGGTGGTATAATTTTGCGTGGTGGGCTTCGGCCCATTTTTTGTTTCTTGCGTTTTTTTGGTGCCGGTCCCAGACCAAGAGCAAGTGCGTAAGCCTTGCTTGCACCGCCGATGTACGACCTTGGCGCAAGGAGCAAGCGCAAAGGGATTGTAGATTGGCTAACCTAGAAAATATCGTAAACGACGCGCTGACGAGTTTCTCGCTGGAACTTGTCGAAATTGAGCGAGCCCCGCGTGGCTTGCTTAGGGTGTTTATTGATCGACCCGAGGGCCACGGTTTTGTGACTGTGGAGGACTGTTCCAGGGTCAGCAATCACCTGTCTCACGCGCTCACGGTTGAGAATGTTGAGTACGAGCGGCTCGAAATTTCGTCGCCCGGACTCGATAGGACCCTGAAATCGGCCAAGGATTTTTTGCGCTTTCGAGGTCAGCCGGTGCGTGTTCGGCTGAATACGCTCGTTGACAACCGCAAGCGGTTCGACGGGTTGGTGACTGAAGTGAATGACGACGAGATCGCGTTTTCCGTCGCTGTCGGCGATGAGGCGGCAGGAGCGAAAGGTACCAAGGTTGGTAAGTCAGCCAAAAAAGCCGCTGATGCGGCGAGCGTTGATCAGAAAACTGTGCGGGTGAAGCTTGGTCAGATCGAGAAAGCTCGTCTGATTCCGCAGATCTAAAAGACCATGATTGCGCCTGAATTACAGGTGCGCCGAATGAGATGGAGACGTAGAAAATGAGTCGAGAAATTCTGTTGCTGGTTGACGCCCTCGCGCGGGAAAAAAGTGTTCCCCGCGAAACGGTGTTCATTGCGCTCGAAATGGCGCTGGCGTCGGCGACCAAGCGAAAGTTTGCGGACAAGATTCTGCAAGAAGAGGCGGACGTTCGCGTTGACGTCGACCGTCTGACGGGTGAGTACAACGCGTTCAGGCGTTGGACTGTCGTGCCCGATGAAGAGCACGAAGAGCCGGCGCATCAGATTGCCATCACCGATGCGCCAGAACATGGCGAAGATCTACAGCTCGGGGACGTGATCGAAGAGCCGCTTGAGGCCGTGGATTTCGGCCGCATCGGCGCGCAGACGGCCAAGCAGGTCATTCTGCAAAAAATCCGTGATGCGGAACGCGAACAAATCCTGCAAGACTTTTTGGCGCGTGACGAGCAACTGGTCACCGGCACCATCAAGCGTATGGAGCGCGGCAACGTCATTGTTGAGTCGGGCCGCATCGAAGCGCTGTTGCCGAAGTCCGAGCTGATCCCAAAGGAAAATCTGCGCGTGGGCGACCGCGTGCGCGCCTTCCTGCTCAAGATAGACCGTAATTTACGCGGCCCCCAGTTGGTGCTGTCACGCATTTCGCCAGACTTCATCACCTTGCTGTTTGAACTCGAGGTGCCGGAGATTGAGGAGGGGCTGCTGGAAATCAAGGCGGCGGCGAGAGATCCCGGGATGCGCGCGAAAATCGCCGTCAAGTCCAATGACCCACGGGTTGACCCTATCGGTACCTGCGTCGGTATGCGCGGTTCGCGCGTGCAAGCCGTCACCGGTGAGCTCGCTGGCGAGCGCGTCGACATTATTTTGTGGTCAGCCGATCCGGCGCAGTTTGTCATCAACGCGTTGGCGCCGGCCGAAGTGTCGTCGATCATCGTCGACGAAGAGAAACACTCAATGGATGTTGTGGTTGATGAAGAGCAGCTCGCGCAGGCGATTGGTCGAGGCGGTCAAAACGTCCGCCTTGCCTCCGAACTCACCGGCTGGCAGCTCAACATCATGACCGAGGAAACCGCCAATGAGCGTCGGTCGACTGAGCAAACGTCGATTCAGCAGTTGTTTATCGACAAGCTCGACGTGGATGAAGAAGTCGCGCAAATCCTGATCGCCGAAGGCTTTAGCAATCTCGAAGAAGTTGCCTATGTGCCGCTGAGCGAGATGCTCGAAATCGAGTCATTCGACGAAGATACGGTGAATGAACTGCGCCGTCGGGCGCGCGATGCGCTCGTCACCGACGCCATCAAGTCTGAAGAAACCATGGAAACCGGGTCGGACGATCTGCTGGCCATGGAGGGCATGGACACCGAGACCGCGCATCAGCTCGCGACCAAGGGCGTACGTACGATGGAAAACTTGGCAGACCTTGCCATTGACGAACTGACAGAAATGACCGGGATGGATGCCGAACGCGCCAAGCAGCTCATCATGACCGCTCGGGCACCATGGTTCGCGGCTGAGTCTGCCTGACCAAACGCCGGTTTTCCACGCGTCGGATATCTAAAATCGCATATGTAGTACGTAGAACAAGGTAACGCATGCCACAAACCACCGTTGAACAATTCGCCAAGGAACTGAAACTGACGCCAGAGTTGCTGATCGAGCAACTGAAGTCGGCGGGAGTGGCCAAATCGGCACCTGATGATTCGCTTGCGGAGGCGGATAAGACGCGTCTGCTCGCTTTTTTGCAGGAGTCGCACGGTCACAAGGACGAAAAAAAGAAAATCACCCTGACGCGCAAACAGACGTCAGAAATCAAGAAATCCGATGCGACCGGCAAAGCCCGCACCATTCAGGTTGAAGTCAGAAAGAAGCGCACCTTTGTCAAAGCGGACGCTGCCGTAGAGACGCCGGTCGACGTCGTTGTCGAGCCACAACAGCCGATCATCAATGACGAAGAGTTGGCCAAACGCAGGGACGAAGACGAGCGCATGGCCGCGTTGGTGGCCAAGCAGGCAGAGGAGCGGGCAAAAACGCAAGCGCCTAAGCGTCGCACCAAGAAGGCCGGCGAAGACGCTGCCGCGACGGACGCGGCGACGGGCTTAGCGGGCGATGCCGAGGCCGCAGGAGGCCCACCATCGCCAATCGGAGCCGCAGACATCATTGGCGAGGCGAAGCCTACGCCAACGGATGCGAAGGCAGCGCCAGCAGGCAAATCGACGTTGGTGGTCGATCCAAATCGACCAAGAATCGGCGAACGGGTGGTGCTGAAAAAAGACCCACCGCCGACAGAAGGAACATTGCATCGTCCCGTCATCAAGGACGCGGATGGTCAAGTCAAGACCGACAAGAAACCGGTCAAAAAGCCCGCTAAAACCGGGTCGACGTGGGCGGACGACGCCAACAAGCGGCGCGGCATCAAGACGCGCGGCGACGCATCCGGTGGGCGTGAAGGCTGGCGCGGTCGGCGCGCAAA
>JAYVUH010000153.1:0-2049 GCA_043788115.1 Burkholderiales bacterium | reverse complement strand
GCCGTGTTCGCCGGTGAGCACGTCGTCGCCAGCGCCGCCAAAGATGGTATCGGCGCCATCGCCCCCCGCCAGAAAATCGTTTCCTCCACTACCGAAAAGCACATCATTACCGTCACTGGCATAAATGGTGTCATCGCCGTTGCCGCCAATTACCTTGGCGTCGAACGCGGGTGCATTGCGCAAGTTGCCAAAAAGGCCGCCGCCGTCATCCAGACGAATGCCCTTGTCTTGCAGCAGAGAGGTGAAGGCGCGCACCGTGCCATCGGCAAATTCGACGCTGGTGATTTGCGTTCCAATTCGCCGCGCACCATCCGCTATCCGCACGCGCCCGGACCCGGCAAATACCAGATCGAGGTCGTTGCTGGCGCGTTCGAACGAGAGCAGATCGCTCGCGTTCATGTCCGCCAGCAACAAGCGGTTCGGGTACGGGCCATAAGGACCGCCATCGACGATGGTGTCGAAACCTTCGTTGCGGCGGATCACGTAGGTATCTTCGCCGCCGCCGCCATACATGAGATCGTCCCCGGCTCCGCCATCAAGGGTATCGCTGGCGCCGGCGCCAAACAGCACGTCATTGCCGTCGCCGCCACTGAGAATACCGGTGCCATCAATCACGCGCAGTTGGTCATCGCCTGCGCCCCCGATCAAGGTGCTGACGCCGTAATGCCCCCCGGTCAATATATCGTTGCCATCGCCGCCATCGAGTGTGCCGCCATAGATATTGGCGGTCAGGATGTCGTTGCCGCCCAAACCATACAGGTTGGAAGCAACGTTCGGCAAGGCGCTCAGCACGTCGTCCCCTTCCGTTCCCCGGACATTGCGCATTCGGTCAAGAATCAACGGCCAGTCCCAAACCGTGCCATCGGCAAACTCGACCTGCTTGACAATGTGCGGGATACCGTCACCTTCCAGCCTGATATCGAGATTGGCGAGTTCTGCGCCAAGGGTGATGGAATCGCCACTGCCACGCAACGCCAGAGTAAGGCCATTGTTGCCGTCGCGGACGAAGCTCACGTCTTCCGGCCGCACGCCGGCTTTGAAGCGCAACACATCATTGTTGTCACGCTGGCGCGAGTCGATCCGGTCTGCACCATCACCGTAGCCGAAGAGGTAGGTGTCGGTGCCTTCATTGCCGTCCATTGCGTCATTGCCCGCACCGCCATCGAGCACGTCATTGCCTTCCGCCCCGACGAGTGAATCATCGCCGTCGCCACCGAACAGCACATCGTTACCGCTCAACCCATCGATGATGTCATTGCCGCCTTTGCCATTGATGGTGTCGCTGGAGTTTTCAAAGCCCTGCAGGTTGTCATTACCTTCGGTGCCGCTGTCGAGCAGCAGATCGTGCAAATAGTTGCGCGACCACACCGTCCCGTCGGCAAATTGCACTTCTTTGAGTTGATACGGTCCGGACGTGCCGTTCGGCGCCAGATTGAACCCTTGAATGTCGCCGCCGATGCGAATGCGCTCGCCGGTATCCTTGATCGTGAACTGGAGCGAATCATTGAACCGGGTCAACGCGACATCCCCCGGCGCGACACCGTCCTTGAAGCGCAGCACGTCAATGTTTTCAGCCTGACGCGAAAACACCGAATCAAACCCATCTCCACGGCCAAACAAATAGGTGTCGGCGCCGTAGTAGCCGTCCATATCATCGTTGCCGGCCCCGCCATCTAGAATATCGTTGCCTTCGTCGCCGAAAAGTCCATCATCCCCGGCACCCCCACGGAGCGTGTCGTTGCCACTCAACCCGTTGATGGTGTCATTGCCGCCTTTGCCATCAATGATGTCATCGGAATTCAAAAAACCGTAGAGGTTGTCATTGCCCTCGGTGCCGCTATCGAGCACAAAGCGCTTCAAATCGGCCCGGTCCCAGATCGTGCCATCGGCAAAGCGCACTTGGTCGATATCCGGATAGTTGGTGCCGGCGTAACTGTATGGCCCGCCGCTGCCGAAGATATTGCCGATACGCACTGAATCACCAGTGTCTCTGATCGTGAGCGTGACCGGCTCATGCAGGCCCGGCTGGCGCGACACATAGATGTCTTC
>JAYVUH010000152.1:0-3029 GCA_043788115.1 Burkholderiales bacterium | reverse complement strand
GACCCATGGATACAGCGCGGTTTTGAAGGGGAAATCATGAGTGAACGCAATCCACGACCCGTACAGCTTGTGCTGGTCGAAGACGATCAGAAGCTAGTGGCAGCGATCAGCGAGTATCTCTCGCGCAACCAGATCGAAGTCCACGCGGTAGTCGATGGCGGCCTCGCAATGGACGAGATCCGCAAAATCAAGCCCGACTTGGTGGTACTCGACATCATGCTTCCGGGCCTCGACGGTTTCGAGGTATGCAAGCGATTGCGCACCGAAGGATTGCAGATGCCCGTGCTGATGCTGACCGCTCGCGACGAGGACTTCGACCGCGTCATCGGGCTAGAACTGGGCGCGGATGACTACCTGCTGAAACCGATCCAACCACGCGTATTGCTGGCGCACATTAAGGCGATGTTGCGGCGGCAGGGTGTAAGCCAGACCGTAGAGGTAACGCCAGAATTACTCACCTTCGGCCAACTAAGAATAAATCGCGGCACGCGTGACGTATTGCTGGATCAGGAGCGGATTCGCATGACCTCGGCTGAATTTGATCTGCTGTGGTTGCTAGCAGCAAACGCCGGCACGGTGATGCACCGCGAGGATATTCTGCAAAAATTGCGCGGCCTCGAATACGCGCATGAAGACCGCTCGGTAGACGCACGCCTATACCGACTGCGCAAACGCTTCGGTACCAATCCAGAAGTACAGAACCGCATCAAGACGGTGCGGCCACACGGCTACATGTTCAGCGTTGAGCCGTGGTGAATTTCAAGAAAGTAGAACCCATGGACATTTGCACTGTTACACGTCGACAACTGTTTGTAAACGTTGGCGCGCTACTCGTGGCGACACAATTGCCGCGGGTCGCCCTCGGCGCGAGTCCTGACCGCGCGGACAGTGGCATTCGGCTGCAGCCGCTACCGGGACGCATTTACAAAACACGCGACGCGGGGAATGAGCGCACGGAGAGCTGGGTATTTTGGTTGCTGGTCGAGACCAACTCCCCGCGCCGGCTGAAGATACAAACCGCAGACCTGACCATGCTCAACGGTGCGCGACCATTGCGCACCACGCACCTTGAGGGCGAGGGTGTACAAGCACTGACGATCACGCCGCCATTCAAGCCGAAATTACTCGACGGCTCCCCATCCGCCGTGCCGATTTTCTGGCCGCAGGCCGTACGCGTCCGCTGCACCGAGTCTGCAGCGTCAAAGATTGACGGCATGCGCATCGAACTCGGCATGATCGACATTGGCAGCGAGGGCACTGGTGACAAGTTAGTGTCGGCCACGCTTAATATCCCAGTTGAAGAGTTTGCGCAAAAAACGAATCTGATTTATCCCTTCAAGGGGCGCGGTATCGTCACCAACGCTGGTGTTACCAATGGCGGTCACCGAAATCGAAGCGGACAGTTCGC
Source organism: Burkholderiales bacterium (assembly GCA_043788115.1). Taxonomy (GTDB): domain Bacteria; phylum Pseudomonadota; class Gammaproteobacteria; order Burkholderiales; family Usitatibacteraceae; genus UKL13-2. The sequence goes on along the minus strand of JAYVUH010000152.1, from coordinate 1,621 downwards.
CATTGACGTGGTCGGTCTCGACGAACACTATGGTGTTTATCTGACGGGAGACGGGCGCAAGAGCACTGATTACGCCGGGTGGAGACGCGTACTCATCGCCCCGGCGGCCGGTGTGGTCGTCCGCGCACGTGCCGATAGACCGGACCAGCCCGATCCAGAAAACAGCGACCCCAAATTTTTTGCGCCTGAGTTTCCCAACGGCGGCGATCCCGGAAATCACCTAGTCATCGACCACGGCAATGGCGAATTCAGCATGCTGGCGCATCTGCAGGCAGGCTCGGTACTTGTCAAGGTCGGCGACCGGGTAGCGCAGGGCCAGCCGCTCGGAAAACTTGGTAGTTCTGGTGACACCGAAACGCCGCACCTGCACTATCAGCTGCAATCAGGACGGGACCACGAATGGTCTGACGGATTGCCCTGTAAGTTCAGCAACATTACCGAGAGTTCGCTCACGCGAGGCACCTACTTCCACGCGAAGTAGTGCGTTTCACCTAGCTGCAACTACCTAGCGTCGGACTTCCGATACAGGTAATCGTAGCGAAACTTCCAGGCGCTGCCACCGTCTCGGGACAGGTCGGAATATTGGCGCACTGAGCCGTCGGCATTTACCGAGAAGGTCATGCGAACTTGAATAGTGGCGTTGGGATTCGCTGGCGACGGTACATTGGCAATCAGCACCATTTGGTCTGTTCGGTTAGTGGATGCACCACCGCCCATCGAGACGAGTCCACCAATGAATTCGCGACGGGCACCAGAGGAGTCAACCCAGAACTGATGCCAGCGCTTAGTGTTGCGATCAAATACGTTGAGGCTGCCTCCAGTCAGCAATGCACTCGACCAATGCTCACGGATAGCGCACCCACCAAAGTCTCGCTCGATGCGGCTCGTTCCCGCGACGTCACCTGTGGTGCCATCGGTCACCGACCAATTGCCGAGCCAGAAATCAAGTTGCCGATACTCTGTGGCGTCACATGGTTGCTTAGCCGCCGGGACTGCGGGCAGCGCAGTACAACTCGAGACAAAAACAGTCATCAGCAATACATAAGGCACGACAGACGCGCCGAGTAATCGATGGGTCGATCCGTCCGCCGCAGGACGATTGGCAAATTTACGCACAGCAGAAGCATACGACCTAGTGACGACATTGGCTATGAAAACTTCGGAACGGTAAATGGCAATTTGACACTTGCGTGTCTTGAGGAACCCAGGCTACAGAATCTTCTTCAGTTCGCCGCTGTCGATTAGCTTCTGCACGTCGTCGGCGCCGCCAACGAGCGTGCCTTTGACAAACACCATCGGGAACGGCGGCCAACCCGTCCACAACTTCAGTGCATTGCGGCGCCGCCAATTGTTGAAGTAGCTGCCGTATTCGAGGTAGGCGTATTCGATTCCCGCACCGTCGAGCAGCTTGCGCGCCTTTTTCGGCATGGGGTTCTGCGACATGCCAACGACGACGACATCGTTCTTGGCGATGTTCGCTTGCACTTCGTTGACGACATCGATGTGGTGCGTAGCGATTTTTTCGCGGATTGCGGGATGGATTTGGGTTTCGTGGAGGATTGGGCGAGTCATGTTTGATGCTCCATTGGTTAAGTTTCTTGGCGTTGCAACTGCGCTGGGC
>JAYVUH010000151.1:0-4910 GCA_043788115.1 Burkholderiales bacterium | reverse complement strand
GTGTCATCAAAGGCATGATGAAAGCGCGTTCTGGACGAATCATCAACATTTCGTCCGTGGTGGGGTTCATGGGTAACGCCGGACAGGTCAATTACGTTGCCGCGAAAGCGGGAATGGTCGGCTTTTCGAAAGCGTTAGCGCGCGAAGTGGGAAGCCGTAATATCACTGTTAACTGCGTGGCACCCGGATTTATCGAGACCGACATGACCAAATCGCTCTCGGAGGAGCAGGTGACAAAATTAGTCGGAAGCGTCCCGTTGGGCAGGCTTGGGCAGCCAAACGATATTGCGCAAGCAGTATTGTTTCTCGCTTCACCCCATGCAGCTTATATTACGGGCAATACAATTCACGTTAACGGTGGCATGCACATGGAATAGCGCTGCGGGTGCGGTCTGACGCGATAATCAGGCGCAAAGTACCACGCGGGCGCTTTCTTGCCAATTTGGTAAAATAGCGATGTTCTATATTTAAAGGAAGTAGCAAATGGACAATATCGAAGCACGGGTCAGAAAAATCGTCGCAGAGCAACTCGGCGTTGCAGAGGCCGAGATCAAGAACGACTCATCGTTTGTCGAAGATCTGGGCGCAGACTCGCTAGATAACGTAGAACTTGTAATGGCACTCGAGGAAGAGTTCGAAACCGAAATTCCCGACGAAGCTGCCGAGAAGATCACCAATGTACAGCAAGCCATCGACTACGTTTCTGGCAACCTCAAGAAGTAGTGATGTCGCGGTGCATACAGGCTGTCGACCGGCGCCGGTCGGCAGCTTTTTTATTGGTCGGCTGATATGTTCGTCGCCAACAAGGTTTGATCGTCAAGAACAGGTACGTTCATGAACAAGCGCAGAGTCGTCATCACGGGTTTGGGGATCGTCTCTCCGGTCGGCAACACTGTCGCCACCGCGTGGGACAACATTGTCAACGGTCGTGGCGGTATCGGGCCGATCACACGCTTCGATGCCAGCGCGCTGCCGACCCGCTTTGCCGCAGAAGTGAAGAATTTCAACGCTGCCGACTGGATGTCGCCCAAGGAAGTCCGCAGGATGGACACCTTCATCCACTTTGGCTTGGCCGCGACGAAAATGGCGCTCGACGACGCCGGGTTTGTTATTGACGACACCAATGCTGAGCGTGTTGGGGTCAACGTCGGCTCCGGTATCGGCGGGTTGCCGATGATCGAACACAACGTCCGGGAAATGGTCGACAAGGGACCACGCCGCCTGTCTACATTCTTTGTGCCCGGTTCGATCATTAACATGGTGGCCGGGTTGATTTCGATCCCGTACGGTGCCAAAGGCCCCAACGTGTCGATGGTCTCGGCTTGCACCACCGCGACGCACTGCATTGGTGAAGCGGGACGCATGATCGAATATGGCGACGCCGATGACATGATCGCCGGCGGTGCCGAAGCGACCATATGCATGGCCGGTATTGGTGGTTTTTGTGCGGTCAAGGCGCTCTCTGAACGTAACGATTCGCCCGAAACCGCCAGTCGGCCGTTTGATCGCGGTCGCGACGGCTTTGTGCTCGGCGAGGGCGCGGGAATTTTGATTCTCGAGGAATACGAGCACGCCAAAAAGCGTGGCGCGCGTATCTACGGCGAACTCGGCGCGATGGGCATGAGTGCGGACGCCAACCACATCACCGCACCAAGCATGGATGGACCGCGACGCGCCATGCTTGCCGCGCTCAGGAACGCCGGCATTAATGGCGATCAGGTCCAGTACCTGAATGCACACGGTACATCCACGCCGCTTGGCGACAAGAATGAAACTGAAGCGGTCAAGTCAGCGTTCGGTGCGCATGCGAAGCAGCTCGTGGTCAATTCCACCAAGTCGATGACCGGGCATTTGCTCGGTGCTGCTGGTGGCGTCGAAGCGGTGTTTACAACGCTCGCCGTTTACAATCAGATCTCGCCACCGACCATCAATATTTTTGATCAGGATCCCGAGTGCGATCTGGACTACTGCGCCAATGTGGCGCGGGACATGAAAATTGATATCGCGCTGTCGAACTCATTCGGCTTCGGCGGGACTAATGGAACCTTGGTCGTCAAGCGTCTGCAATAGACCGGCTTGCTACCGGCACCACATGAAGGTATTTGATGGCCCGTTTTATCGCAGGATTCTTGTTCGTATTGGCGGTCGCGGCAATCGGCCTCGTCAGCGCGGGTTTGCGTTTTTCGCGCACCCCCGTCGATCTACCGGCCCGGCCGTTCGAATTCACCGTTGAGAAGGGGACGTCGCTAAAGGCGCTGTCCCGCAAGCTGGCTGACGCCGGGTTGTTTAGTGAGGCCTATGGGTTTTGGTTGTTAGGCCGGTTCACCGATGAGGCAGTCGGTATTCAGGCCGGCAGGTACCGGCTCGACGCGCCGATTTCCCCCCGAGATTTGCTCGTCAAGCTTACCCAAGGCGACGTGGTCAAAGAGACGATCACTTTCATTGAAGGCGTCACGTTCAAAGAGATGCGTGCGGCGCTGGAAGCCGACCAGCGGCTCAAGGTTACTCTCAAGGGAATGCCGGCACCCGAGCTCCTGAAGAAGCTTGGCGCAGCAGAAGTCAACCCTGAAGGCTTGTTTTTCCCTGACACCTATCAGTTTGCCGCGGGCACCAGCGATCTGGACTTGCTTCGCGCAAGTTACCAATCGATGAAGAAGAAACTCAACGAGGCATGGGACGCACGCGCCGAGGGGCTGCCGTACCGCTCTCCCTACGAGGCGCTCATCATGGCCTCGATCATTGAAAAGGAAACCGGTCGCGCCGACGAGCGTCCGTTGATTGCCTCGGTCTTTGTGAATCGGTTGCGACTGCCGATGCGCTTGCAGACAGACCCGACGGTTATCTACGGCATGGGCGAGCGTTTCGAAGGCAATATTCGTCGTCGTGACCTGACAACAGACACGCCGTACAACACCTACACACGTGATGGACTACCGCCGACGCCGATCGCGATGCCTGGCCTCGGCTCGATAAGGGCTGCACTAACACCAGCGCAGTCTGACAAGTTTTACTTTGTGGCGACCAAAGCCGGTGACGGCTCGCATGCATTCTCGCGAACGCTTGATGAGCACAATCGTGCGGTCGCCAAATACCAGCTCGGTCGGTAGGACGGGCCGGTTCTGTGGGCGCAAAATTCATCACCTTTGAGGGGATTGACGGTGCGGGTAAGTCGTCGCATCTCGCCTTCGTCGCGCAGTACTTGAGCACAAAGGGCTTCGATGTAATCACCACACGCGAGCCCGGCGGTACCACGCTGGGCGAAACGATTCGTGACATCGTGTTAAGCGAGACAATGCACGCAGATACCGAAGCGCTGCTGGTGTTTGCCAGCCGCCGCGAGCACCTCGCTGCGGTCATTGAGCCTGCACTCGCGACAGGCACCTGGGTGATCTGTGATCGCTTTACCGATTCGACCTACGCCTACCAATGCGGAGGGCGCGGTCTTGATGCCGAGCGGGTGGCGCCGCTTGAGCAATTCGTTCATGGCCATCGTCAGCCAGATTTGACACTTCTGTTTGACGCACCAGTCGAGACCGCCCGCGAGCGTCTGGATCTCAATACGCCCAATCCGGACAAGTTTGAGCGTGAGAAGGGCGATTTTTTTAACCGCGTGCGGGCGACCTATCTTGCGCGCGCCGCCACCTATGCGTCGCGCATCAAAGTGATCGATTCCGCCGCGTCGATTGACGCCATACGAGGCGAGCTTTGTCGCCACCTAGACGCATTGGCCTGATGGTATTGCATGATTGACATCCTGCCATGGCAGCGTGACGCAATTGTCGAATTGATCTCGCGTGGTGAAAAACTGCCGCATGCACTGCTGGTGCACGGACGCAGCGGCATCGGCAAAGTCGAGTTTGCGCGAGCGCTCGCGCAGTCGCTGCTGTGCGAAGCCGCCGAAGACGGACTCGCCTGCGGGGTCTGCCCTGCGTGCGGTTGGTTCCGTGAAGAAAACCACCCCGATTACCGGGAACTGTTGCCCGAGTCACTGGCCGACGAGGCGGCGACCGATGAGGCGCCGGCGGATGCGGAAGACAAAGACAAGAAAAAAAGTCGCGAGATCAAGATTGATCAAATCCGTGCCATCGCCGATTTTATGATGCTGTCCACGCATCGCGGCGGCTACCGGGTGCTGCTCATTCATCCGGCGGAAGCCATGAACATGGCGGCCGCCAACGCGCTCCTGAAAACGCTTGAAGAACCAGCCGCCCGAACGCTGATCCTGATGGTCAGTGACCAACTCGGTCGCCTGCTGCCGACCATCCGTAGCCGATGCCAGCGGGTGCTCGTGCCCATGCCGGATACAGCGGCTGGTGTAGCCTGGTTGCGTGCACGGGGAATTTCCGCGCCTGAGGAAGCGTTGGCGGCGGCGGGTGGTGGGCCGCTTGACGCAGTGGCTTTTGGCGATGCCGACTACCAAACCGCGCGCAAAGCGTTCGTCGCGGCGCTGGCGGAGCCGAACTTTGACTTCGCCCTGACCGCACAGAATTTCGAAAAATCGAACTTGACCAACGTGCTCGGCTGGATGCAGACTTGGACCTTTGATCTGATTCGGCAACGGATGACGGGAAGGATAGATCATCACCGTGATCAAACGGCGGCGCTTGAACGAATCGCCAAGAGCATCGAGCTGCCAAGGATGTTTCGCTTTGAAGCCGAACTCCGACAGACGCGACGGTTGATAAATCACCCGCTCAATGCGAGACTGCTGCTCGAGCAACTGCTGATTTCGTATAAGCAGGCAATATCAAGCAAACAATCCGCCGGTCTGACCGGACGACGCCCTCAATAGCCATGTCATCACTTCCCCCCGACACACCGACCGAAACCGCCAAGCGCCCCGAGGTGATTTCGCTAAACCTGAAAAGCAAGAGCGCTGTATATGCGGCGTGGATGCCGCTACTCAAAGG